>JABDJW010000302.1 GCA_013002375.1 Acidimicrobiales bacterium
GGTGATCAACCTGCTCGACACGCCGGGTCACCGGGATTTCTCGGAAGACACCTACCGGGTGCTGGCCGCAGCCGACGCCGCCGTCATGGTGCTCGACGCGGCCAAGGGCATCGAGCCGCAAACCCTGAAACTCTTCGAGGTCTGCAAGTCGCGCAACATGCCGCTCATCAGCTTCATCAACAAGTGGGATCGCCCTGGCCGCGATCCGCTCGACCTCATCGACGAGATCGAGCAACAGATCGGTGTGGTGCCGACACCGGTCACGTGGCCGGTCGGCATCGCCGGCGACTTCCGGGGCGTCATCGATCGCCAGTCCGGCGACTTCGTCCGGTTCACCCGCACCGCCCGGGGGGCCACCGAAGCACCGGAGGAAATCGTCGAGGCCGGCCGGGCCGAGGTCGAAGAAGCCGAGGCCTGGAGCACGGCGATGGAGGAAACGGGCATCCTCGACGCCATCGGCGCCGACCATGACACCGAACTCTTCCTGGCCGGTGAGACCACGCCGCTGCTCTTCGGCTCGGCCCTCACCAACTTCGGGGTACGGCTGC
Organism: Acidimicrobiales bacterium; assembly: GCA_013002375.1. Lineage (GTDB taxonomy): Bacteria > Actinomycetota > Acidimicrobiia > Acidimicrobiales > SHLQ01 > JABDJW01. Next base: position 549 of record JABDJW010000302.1, read on the forward strand.
TGCTCGACACCGTGGTCGACCTGGTACCTCCCCCGGCGCCGCGACCCGATGCCAAGGGCGAACCGCGACCCATCGACAGCCCGTTCTCCGGCTTCGTGTTCAAGGTCCAGGCCAACATGGACCCCGCCCACCGCGACCGCATCGCCTTCTTCCGGGTCTGTTCGGGGGTGTTCGAGCGAGGCATGACCGTGACCCACGACGGCACCGGCAAGCCGTTCGGCACCAAGTACGCCCACACGGTGCACGGTCAAGATCGCGAGACGATCGACGAAGCCTTCCCCGGCGACATCGTCGGCTTGGTGAACGCGACCGACTTCCGCATCGGCGACACGATCTGGCAGGACCAGTCGGTGACCTACGACGGCATCCCCAGCTTCGCCCCGGAACACTTCAGCGTGGCCCGGGTGCGCGACACCGGCCGGTTCAAGCAGTTCCGAAAGGGCATTTCACAGCTCGACGAAGAAGGCGTGGTGCAGGTGCTGCGCGATCCCGACATCGGCGATCAGGCGCCGGTGCTGGCCGCGGTGGGGCCCATGCAGTTCGAGGTTGCCGTGCACCGGCTCGAGAACGAATTCGGGGCGCCGGTCGAACTCAACCCGACCAGCTACAAGGTGTGTCGGCGCACTGACGAGGCCAGCGCGCCCACCCTGCGGGCCATGCAAGGCGTCGATGTGCTGGTCCGCAGCGACGGTACCCACCTGGCGTTGTTCGAGAGCCCGTACTGGCTCGATCGGTTGGCCGCCGATCAGCCCGAGCTGGTGCTCGAGAAACTCATCGCCGAAGGCTAGCGGGTCGCCTCGGTGGGTTCGACCGAGCCGTCGGTGATGTCGATCAGATTGAACGCCGACTGAGCGGCCACTTCGCCGACCCAGCGAATTGCCGCATCGACCCGTTCGGTGTCGCCGGTCGCCGTCTCGTCGAGGGCGAGCCCATTCAACAAGGCAAGCAAAATGGTGGAGCCCAGTTTTGGATTGCCGGCATGATTGCCGGCGGCAAGTGACGCCTCTATCCGTTCCCGGCGAACCTGCATCAATTCGGCGGGCACCTGGCTGTCGTCGCCGCGGCGACCGGTGGTGACAACGACCTCGGTCAGCAACTGACGCCAGCGTTCACCTTCTTCGGTGTGATCTTCGTCCCAATAGCGGTCGACGACCTCGCTCGGGGTGGTCGCCAAGGCGGCTACTCGGCGCGATCGCTGCTGGTAGACCATGACGATGTGCTCCAGGGCGTCCTGGATCATCTGCTCCTTTGAGCCGAATTGGTAAGCGATCGTGTATGTGCTCGTGCCCAATGCCTTCGCCAACGGGCGCAGCGAAAGCTCGCTGATGCCCTGCTCGAGCAGGTACTCGACAATGTCATCGAGCAACTCGACTTTGCGGTCAGGATTTGGATGCCGTCCCAATTGCACGCCTCTCACCTCAGCGTGCCGACGTTCTGGTTGCCCAGTCGTTCCGAGAACTTCGGCTCATTTCGTGTGCAAGTGAAAAACCTAGATGCAGGACGGCCGTTATGGAGCAATCCAACCGCTATTCTTTTTCTGCCTAGTAAACGGACATTTGCGATCACGCTTGTCTGGTCCGCGGCGGCGGATTGGCTGCGATCGGCCGGCCACGGGAGAATGCAGCGTGCGCATACACAAGTTCTCCACCGTCGACGCATTCGTGGCGATCGACCTCGACGATGCCGAACGCTCCGTCGGCATCGTGCGACGGGCCCGCAAGATCCTCCAGGGGGGCGCCAAGGATCTCGCCCGGTCCCAGACCTATGCGTTCGCGGCCCACGAGCTCGAGTACGGCGGGGCGTCGGCCGGCATCAACGGCATCGGCGAAGGCTCCGAGGACGCGCCGAGCGCGTTCGCGGCCGAAGCGGCCGATCTCGTCGCCACCGGGACGTTCCTACCCGATCCCGGCAAGGGCATGACCGAAGCCGACCTGGCGCCCTTGCGCGCCGCCGACCCCCGCAACACCGCGGCCGACCAGGCGGTGCTGACCGCGGCATCGGTTGCCGGCAGCCTCGAGGCCGCCCTCGGCGTGCTCGACGGCCGCACCATCGCGATCGAAGGGTTCGAGAACGGCGGCGCCGAAGTGGCCAAGGCGGTAGTCGGGCGCGGCGCCAAAGTCACCGCCGTGGCCACCAGCGCCGGCATGGTCGCCAACACCTATGGCCTCGACGTCAACGCCATGGCCGACGCGTTCGGTCGCATGGGCCCCGGGTTCATCGACGAGTTCGGCGACGTGAAGACCGCCCACTTCATCGCCGGCGCCGAAACCGACGGGCTCACCTATGCCTCCAAGATGGGAGCCCTCAACCATCAGGCCGCCGGCTTCGTCAAGGCCAAGGCCGTGGCGACCGCCGCGCCCATGGTCATGACCGCCAAAGCACTGGCCGTGCTGCGCCGGGCCGACGTGCTGGCCCTCCCCGATTTCGTGACGACCGCCGGCCCCATCGTCGGCTGGGAGGCCGCCGGCGGCACACCGGCCGACGCCCTGACCGCACAAGCAGCGGCCGCAGCCGGAGCGATCATCGACGAAGTCCGCGACCACCCCGACGGCCCCCTCCTCGGTGCCTGCTACAAGGCCGAGGCCTTTCTCGGCACCTGGCAGGAACAACTGCCGTTCGGCCGCCCGCTCGCGCCCTAGCCTTCGATACCCTGGGACGCTCTTGGGGCTGTAGCTCAGTTGGCTAGAGCACCTGCTTTGCAAGCAGGGGGTCGCGGGTTCGATTCCCGCCAGCTCCACGGCAACTCTTCGGCCCTGGCGGGCCTCGGGAGTTGCTTTGTCTTTTCGCCCTGGGCGCGAAAAGACCCCGGCAATCCTTCGGCCGCTGGGCGGCCTCGGGGATTGCTTGGCCTTTCGGCTGGCGCCGAAACGCCCGTGTCCCGAACTGCCGCTTTCGACGGCAGACCCACAGCAACTTCTGCCGGACTGCCGTTTTCGCCCCCTGGGCGAAAAGGGCCTAAGTGACGAGGCCGCCAGGCCGAGGAACGACGGCAACTCTTCGGCCGCAGGGCGGCCTCGGGAGTTGCTTGGTCTTTTCGCCCAGGGGGCGAAAAGACCCCGGGGCGCTAGCCGGTCTTCGGAACGACGGGGTCAACGGCGGCGGCGAGGACGGCGAGGATGTCGGGGCCGTAGCGTTCGATCTCGGCCGAGCCGAACTGCACCACGGCCATCAACATCGAGATGTAAATGCTGACGGCACCGCTGGCCATGGCCACCGGATCGACATCGGGCCGCACCGTCCCGGTCGCTTGCTCGTCCTTCAACCGCGCCGCCATGGTGGCCCGCAGCTCCTCGAGAGCCGGAAGTTCGATCATCCGGCCGATGGCGGTCGGCTCGAGCCCGGCCAGGACCCGGCGCGCCAGCGGATGGCGATCGAGGCTGTCGAGCAACGTGAAGATCAACGATTCGCGCCACGCCCGGTTGGCCACCGAAACACTGCCATCGTCGATCACCGAGGAGATGCCGTCGTTGATCACGCCGGCCGCGTCCTGGTCGAGAGCGGCACGGAACAGATCTTCCTTGTTGTCGAAGTAGGCGTACGCGAGCGTGCCGCTGACGCCGGCATGTCGGGCGATGTCGGCCACCTTGGTCGCCTTGAAGCCATCCGCCGCGAAGCGTTCGACCGCGGCATCCAGGATCAGCTGACGCGACTGTTCACCCTTGGTGCTGGAGGATTCGGCAGGTGACTTCGGCATGTGACAAAGGTAGCATAATTGAGGGATTGAGCATTTTACTCAAATCCTCTAGGATGCCGCTATGACCCAGACGATGCCCCTCCCTCCTGCTTCGACTGCTCCTGCGCCTGCGCCCCTCACCCAGGCCAGCAGCGACCGAGTCGTACCGGCCCGCCGCATGTCGTTCTACGACTCCCTGGCCGACCTTCCCAAGCATTTTGCCAACGGCGACCTGATCAACAGCCACATCATCGCCTCGCTCTCGAGCGTCTTCCCCGACGGTGAAGATTTCTTCGTCCGGTCGGTGCGTCACTTTCGCGACCAGATCACCGATCCGGTGCTCAAACGCCAGGTCGCCGGCTTCATCGGCCAAGAGGCGATCCATGGTCGCGAACACCGGGCCTTCAACGACCGCCTTCACGAGCTCGGCTACCCGACCAAGAAGCTCGAGCAAATCACGAAACGCACGTTGGCCTTCCGCGAGCGCCACATGTCGCCCACCGCAAACCTCGCGACCACTGCGGCGCTCGAACACTTCACCGCCACCCTCGCCGAGATCCTGCTGCGCGACGAAGACGCGCGCGAACTGATCGGCTCGCCCGCGGTCACCGACGTCTTCCTGTGGCATGCCTTCGAGGAATGCGAACACAAGGCCGTGGCCTTCGATGTGTACAAGGCCGTCGGTGGTTCCGAACGCACCCGGCGGTGGACGATGAACTTCATCTGCTTTTCCTTCATCGGCGGCATGTCTCTGCAAACCCTGCTCACCATTTTGCGCGACCGCGACACGTACCGTCGCGATCGGCTGATCCCCAGCCTGCGCCAGCTGCGCCATACGCCATTCCTCAGACGGTCGGTGTGGCACAAGCTGCGCGACTTCAACCGACCCGACTTCCACCCGGACGATCACGAGACCAACGATCTCCTCGCCGAGTGGCAGGAGCGGCTCTTTGGCCCGAACGGCGAGCTCACCACCTACCTCGCGGGTACTGCGTGACCGAACACCTCGACGTCATCGTCGTCGGCGCAGGCCTTTCGGGCATCGCCGCCGCGCACCACCTCCAGACCACGGCCCCCTGGGCCGACTACGCCATCCTCGAGATGCGCGACGCCATGGGCGGCACCTGGGATCTGTTCCGCTACCCGGGTATCCGTTCCGACTCCGATATGCACACCATGGGCTACTCGTTCCGGCCCTGGAAGGGCACCGATTCCCTGGCCGCCGGACCCGACATTCGGGAATACATCGAAGCGACCGCGCGCGATGAAGGCATCGACCAGCACATCCGCTACGGCCATCGCATCGTCGCGGCCGATTGGTCCACGCCCGACGCCCGATGGAACGTCACCGCCGAACGCCGCGATCCGGCGACCGGTGAGGTCCACGACGTGCAGCTCACCGCGGGGTTCGTGTTCTCCTGCACGGGCTACTACCGCTACGACCGCGGCCACACCCCCGAATTCCCCGGCTCCGACGACTTCACCGGCACGATCGTTCATCCGCAGTTCTGGCCCGAGGATCTCGACTATGCCGGCCAGCGCATCGTCGTGATCGGCAGCGGCGCCACCGCGGTCACCCTCATCCCGGCCCTGGCCGAGACCGCCGGCCACGTGACGATGCTTCAGCGCTCGCCCACCTACATCGCCTCGGTACCGGAAAAGGACCACCTCGGCATCGCGGCCTACAAGCTGCTGCCCGATCGGTGGGCCGGATCGTTCGTGCGCTGGTTCCGCGCCCTGTCGACCCAGTGGTTCTACGAGTTCGCCCAGAAGCGACCCCGGCCGATCAAGAAGATGCTTCGCAAGGGAGTTGAGCGCGAACTGCCCGACGACTTCGACATCGATACCCATTTCACGCCGCAGTACGACCCGTGGGATCAACGCTTGTGCGCAGCGCCGGCCGGCGACATCTTCAAGGTCATTCGTGACGGCTCGGCATCGGTCGTCACCGACCACATCGAGACGTTCACGCCGACCGGAATCAAGCTGCAGTCCGGCGAAGAACTCGAGGCCGACATCATCGTGACTGCGACCGGGCTCGAGCTGTTGTTTCTCGGCGGCATCGAGCTGTCGGTCGACGGCGATCCGGTCGAGGTCAACGAGCGGCTCACCTACAAGGGCATGATGCTCGAGGGCGTGCCCAACCTGGCGATGGCGGTGGGGTACACCAATGCCTCGTGGACCCTGAAGTGCGATCTCACCGCCGACTATGTCGCTCGGCTGCTCACCGCGATGCGCGAGCGGGGCCAGGCCCAGTGCACACCGGTCAACACCGATGGCAACGTCAGCCCCGAACCGCTGCTGACGCTCACCGCCGGATACATCCAGCGATCACTGCACCTCCTCCCCCGCCAGGGCCAGGCCGCGCCGTGGCGCAACTACCAGAGCTATTGGCGCGACTATCGGGCCATGAAGCGAGGCGAGATGTTCGACGGCTCGCTGGTACTGTCGAATCCCACGTCACAACCCGAGCTCGAAGGGGTCGGCTGATGCAGAACTTCGACGGCAAGGTTGCCGCCATCACCGGCGCCGCCTCCGGTATCGGTCAAGCGCTGGCCGAGGCCCTCACCGATCGCGGCGCCCACGTCGCCCTGAGCGATGTCGATGCCGACGGGCTGGCCGAAACTGTTCGGCGCTGCGAAGGCCGCGGCACCAAGGTCACGAGCCGCATCGTGGACGTCGCCGACCGCGAGGCCATGACCTCGTGGGCCGACGAAGTCGCCGCCGAGCACGGCACGGTCAACCTGATCTTCAACAACGCCGGCGTTGCCCTCAGCGCCACTGTCGACGGCGTTTCCTACGACGATCTCCACTGGCTGATGGACATCAACTTCTGGGGCGTCGTGCACGGTACCAAGGCGTTCCTACCCCACCTCAAGGCGAGCGGCGAGGGCCACGTGGTCAACGTATCGAGTGTGTTCGGGCTGATGGGCATCCCCACCCAGGCGGCCTACAACGCGGCCAAGTTCGGCGTGCGGGGCTTCACCGATGCGCTGCGTATCGAGCTCGACATCAACCCGTGCGGCGTGTCGGCCACCACGGTGCATCCGGGTGGTATCAAGACCAACATCGCCCGCAACGGCCGGATCGATCCGAGCGTGCTCACCGTCGGCGACGATCCCCACCAGGGGGCCGAAGAGTTCGACCAGATGGCCCGCACCACGCCCGAGAAGGCGGCCGAACAGATCCTGCGGGCCGTGCAGCGCAACCGCCGCCGAGCGTTGATCGGCCCCGACGCGGTGCTGTTCGATCTCGTGTCCCGTCTACCGGCGGCCGTCTCGCAGCGGCTCTTGGCCGCCGGCGCCCGGCGCCGCCGCCGCCAGCTCGAGGGTTCGTAGCAGCCACTGCCAGATTGCCGGCCCCGGTTTCTGGCGAGGATTTGGTGCGCGCCCCGAACATCTTCCTCGCCAGATTGCCGGCCCCGGTTTCTGGCGAGGATTTGGTGCGCGCCTCGAACATCTTCCTCGCCAGATTGCGAGTGGGGGCTAGGCGTTCGCCGGGGCCAAGGCCTCCAGGCAGTTCCAGTCGATGGTGGGCGTGCCGTCGGGATTGACGGGCTGCACGCACACATGCGTGGCGCCGGCGTCGTAATGGGCCTGGACGCCGGCTCGGAGCGCGTCTTCATCACCCCACACCACGACGGCATCGATGAACCGGTTGTCGCGTGACTCGATCTCGTCCTCGGTGAAGCCCAGCCGCTTCCAGTTGTTGCGGTAGTTGGGCAGATCGGCGTACATCCCGAGCGCGCCGATGCCGGCCGCCCGGGCCGCGTCGGCGTCGGTGCTGAGCACCACCTTCTGCTCGACGCACAACAGCTTGTCGGGCCCCAGGATGTCGCGGGCCTGAGCGGTGTGTTCGGGCGTCGTCCAGTACGGGTGCGCACCATCGGCCGCGGCGCCGGCCAACTCGAGCATCTTGGGACCGAGCGCAGCCAAGACGATCGGCACCGGTTCGGCCGGTGCCGGCCCCATGTACATCGAACCGGCCATCGTCGCGAGGTACTGGCGCATGTAGCTGAGCGGCTTCGAGTAGTCGAGCTTGCGCACGCCGGCGACGATCGGCGCGTGGCTGACGCCGAGGCCCAGCACGAATCGGCCACCCGACTGTTCGCTGAGGGTGTTGGCCGCCTGCAACATCGGGCCGGGGTGCCGGTGATAGATGCTGGCGATGCCGGTGGCAAAGGCCATCGTGGACGTGGCATGCATCAGGTGGCTGATGTGGGCGAACGGGTCGCGGCCCAGGGTGTCGGGCAGCCACATACACGAGTAGCCGAGCGACTCGATACGAGCCGCCATCTCGGCCGCCTCCGCTGCGCTGGACGCGTCCGTGAAGTACCAGACGCCGGTGGTGGAAAGGGATTCGGTGAGCGGTGATGCCATGGCGGCGAGGCTAGGCCGGTTTGAATCGGCCCGGAAAATCTCCACCAGCGGTGAACCTGGACCAAACTGTCGAGATCGGTCGCGGTCGTTCGTCGATCACTCGAGAGGCCGAGAATCGGCCGCCGAAAGGAACAACCATGAAGTACGCCTGCTTGATTTACGATGACGAGTCAACCGGCCCGACCGACCCGACCTCACCCGAGTTCGCCGAGATGATCGCCGGCTACATGGCGTTCGGTGAGAAGTACGAGAGCGTGATTCAGGGCGGCGAAGCGCTGGACTCGGTGTCGACCTCGACGTGCGTGAAGGTTCGGGACGGCAAGATGACGACGACCGACGGCCCTTTCGCTGAGACCAAGGAACAGCTCGGCGGGTTCTACATCATCGAAGCCGACGATCTCGACACCGCCTGCCAGATCGCCTCGGAGATTCCGGGCGCGTACACCGGCCAGGTCGAGGTCCGCCCCGTGCCCAACTACGGCTGATCACCCTCCTGGCCCGATGGACGTCAACACCGCGATCGTCGAGGTCGTCCGCACCGAGTGGCCCCGGCTCATGGCCGCCCTCGTGCGCGACCTCGGCGACCTCGGCCGGGCCGAAGATGCAGCTCAGGAGGCGATCGAGGTGGCGCTGGCCAACTGGCCCACCGACGGCATCCCGGATCGCCCGGGCGCCTGGATCCTGACCGTGGCCAGGCGGCGGGCGATCGACAAGCTGCGCCGCGACCAGAACCGCCTGCAGAAGTCAGAGCTTCTGGCCCGGCTGGAGCAGCGCACCACGCCCGAGACGGAACTGGATTTTGACTCGCCCGAATCGCTGCTGGGCGATGAGCAACTCCAGCTGATCTTCGCCTGCTGTCACCCGAGCCTGAACACCGAATCGCAGACGGCGTTGACCCTGCGCTGCATTACCGGCCTCAGCACTCGCGAGATCGCCCGCGCCTTCCTGACGCCCGAACCGACGATGGCCCAGCGGCTGGTGCGGGCCAAACGCAAGATCGAGTCGGCCGGCATTCCGCTGCGCGTCCCGCCCGATTCGGACCTGCTCGACCGTCTGGCTGTCGTCCATGGCGTCATCTACCTCCTCTTCACCGAGGGTCACACCCGCAGCGAGAGCGACCTCCTGACCGGCGTCGACCTGTGCGATGAGGCGATTCGCCTCGGTCGGCTGCTCACCCGGCTGGTGAACGACAGCTCCGAGACCTTCGGCCTGGCCGCGCTGATGCTGCTCAGTCATGCCCGCCGCGCCGCCCGCACCGACGACGCCGGCGATCTGGTCCTGCTCGAGGATCAGGACCGCACGCGGTGGGATCACGCCATGATCGCCGAGGGGCAAGCGCTGCTCGCCCGCGCCCTCCGCTTCGCCGACCCCGGGCCCTACCAGCTCCAGGCGGCGATCAACGCCCTCCACGCTGAGGCCGCTCGCGCCGGGGACACCGATTGGCGCCAGATCGCGCTGCTGTACAGCCGCCTGCTTCGACACCAGCCCACCCCGGTGGTGCAGCTCAACCACGCGGTGGCGGTGGCCATGACCGACGGCCCCGAGGCCGGGTTGGCCCTGCTCGACGGGCTCGCCGAACCGCTGGCCGGCTACCGCTACTTCGACAGCACCCAGGCCGATCTTCTGCGCCGAGCCGGCCGCACCGAGGAGGCCGCTACGGCCTACGAGCGGGCCCTCCAGCACTGCGACAACGCGGCCGAGCAGCGGTTCCTCACCCGCCGCCTCGAGTCCGTGTCCCACCCTTCCCCGGATCCCTGACCCCTCGGGGTTTCTCTGATGTCTCAACCGCACTATTTGCGGCTCAGGCATCAGAGAATCGGTGGGGGCCGGTCAGAGATTCGGTGGAGCGCCGGTCAGAGCAGGGTGTTGAGGTCGACGACGAGCAGGATCGACAGCAGGATGATGATGCCGCCGTTGAGGGCCGTCATCGGCATCTTCCACTTGTGATCGGCAGCCCAGAACCGGCGGATGCTGAACACGTTGGCGACGATCGCCACCACGCCGATCACGACGCCCACGCCGGCGCCCACACCGGAGGCCAACCCGACGAGCGGGGCCACGAACGGGAAAATGACGTAGGTCAGGGTGCACCGAATGGCCGAAACGAGAATCGACAGGCTGAAGGTGCGCTGGGCTTGTTCCTCCGCGGCCGGATCGCTGGGCTCGCCGTCGGTCCGGCCCGTGGACCGCAGGTCAGAGCCGGTGGACCGCAAGTCAGAAATCGCGTGATCGGACATCGCCGACAGGGTAACGCGTTGCGGTCATCGAGCCGCAGCCGCGGCCGCCCCCTCCCGTTCTTCTTGCCGTAGACCACCTCAGCGGTGGTTTTCGGCAAGAATTTCGATCAGTCGGCGGGTGGACGGTAGAAGGCCGCCAGCTGGCCGATGCCGCCGGCGATACCGATGCCGGCGCCGATGGCCAGACCCACCCAACCGTCGAGGTCGTCGGCGATGCCGAAGGCGTGATCGAGCGACCATTCGCCCGGACCGATGCCCGCCGCGGCGATCGCCATCGCGGCAATGATGAACGTGTACTCCCAGCCTTCCTTCACGATGAAGAAGCCGTTGTCGCGGTGCACGGTGTAGCCGGCGACGATCATGACGCCCACCATGCCGGCGGCCGCGAACGGATGGAGCAGGCCGAGGGCCAGCATGACGCCGGTGCCCATCTCGGTGATCGACGCCAGCTGTGCATGCAGCTTGCCCGGCCGCATGCCGATGCTGTCGAACCAGCCCGCAGTGCCCTCGATCTTCCCGCCCAGAAACCGCTTCTGGTAGCCGTGGGCGGCAAAGGTCAGCCCCAGCGACACCCGCAGGATCAGCATGGCCAGATTGAATGCATCGCCATCCACGCGACGTTCTCCCCTCGATGGAAATCGATGGCACAGCGTAGATGGCCCGGGTTGACCGGGTCGATCTCACGACGAAGACTCTCGGCGTGTTCGTGACCACATTCGCCCGCACGCCGTTCGCTCGCGTGCACGGCGCACTGTCGGGCTATCACCCGGCCGAGTTGCTGAGCCTCGCGCTGACCGGTTTGGCCCTCGAGGTCCCGCCGACCACCAACGTGCTGGTCGGGTGTGCCCAACCGGTGGGGGCCCAGGGCTCGAACGTCGGCCGAGCCGCAACCTTGCTGGCCGGCTGGAACTCGACCGGTGCCGCCGGCATCGCGGCCGGCGCCAACAGCTCGCATCAGGCCCTGCATCTCGCGGTCTCGAGCGCAAACACCACCGTCGTCGCCGGGGTCGAGCTCATGAGCCTGGTGCCGGACGGCGCATCGGATCTCTCCCGCAACTACGGCCCGGGGTGGGGCCCGGCCAAGGAGCAGTTCGCCGAGCGGGGCGGGTTGGTGCCGTTCGGCGTGGCCAGCGATCGCGTCGCTGAAGCCCACGGGCTCAGCCGAAGCGAGCTCGACGTCTTTGCCGCCCAGCAGCGCAGCACCGTCGCCGGCCCGCCGCCCATGCCCGTCACCGAGCGCACCGACGATCGCGAGGCCACCCCGGCGGGCGGCGCCGAGCGCGATGCCGACGATCTCGCCGCAGTGCCGATTGAAGCTCCGCCCCTCCACGACGACGAAGGCACCACGGCGGCCACCAACATCACTCCCGCGGCCGATGGCGCGGTGGCGCTCGTCGTCGAGCCCCATCCGGGCGACACCCCCCTCGCCCGCATCGTGCACACCGCCACTCACGCGGGCGATCCCCTCGCCGCGCTCGATGCGCCCGGCGTTGCCCTGCGCGCCGCACTGCAAACCGCCGGCTGGTCGGCCACCGATCTGGCCCGCATCGAATACGACGCACCGTCGGCGGCGGCCGCGCTCGTCCTGCAGCACCAGTGCGGTGTTCCGGTCCACACGTCGGCGTTCGCCCGCGGCCGACCGACCGGCGCCAGCGCGCTGGCTGCGCTCGGCCACCTCGCCACCACCTTGGCTCCCGGTGACGTCGGCGCCTTGCTCACCGTAAGCACCGACGGAACGGCCGCCGTCACGTTGCTCGAACGACCGTCCTAGGCTGGGCGGATGGGATTCGCCATCCGCATCGTCATCGCCATCATGATGGGCCTTCTGATTCTGCGGGTCGGCTTGATCATCTTGCGGGGCTTCGCCCAACCCATCCCCGAGCCTCCACCACCCGGTGAACTGCGCAAGGTCAAGATCCAGTTTCGCTGCTCGATCTGCGGCACCGAAGTCCGCATGACCACGGCGAACGACGAGATGCCCGAGCCCCCGAAGCACTGCCTCGAAGAGATGGATCTGGTCGCGCCGATCGAGTAGCTACCGGTACTGCGTCGCGGTGATGATGCCGGCCAGTATCAAACCCAACCCGCCGAGCGTGTACCAGTTGTCGGTCGCCCCGGGCAGCACCGCGGTGTAGTTGAGGAAGATAATGATGAGCCCCGCGGCAAAGAAGCTGAACATCAGCACCGGCACCCACATCGGACTCGGGCCCTTCACTTTGGATGCGGGCGGAGCAACGGTGCGGTTGCGGTTGATGTCGTCGGGCCGGGTTCCCTTGGGGGTCACCCGCCCGCCCTCGACGCGACGCTTCTGCGGTTTGGCCATGGCCATCAAAACTACCTCACCGACCAACGGTGCGGCACGCTACCGTGCACTGCTGTGACTACCCGCGTGTTGGTGATCGACAACTACGACTCGTTCGTCTACAACCTGGTCCAGTACATCGGTCAGCTCGAAGCCGAACCGATCGTGCATCGCAATGACGCCCTCAGCCTCGACGAGTTCATCGCCATCGATCCCGACGCGGTGCTGATCAGCCCCGGGCCGGGCACACCGGCAACTGCGGGCCTCTCGAACCAGATCATCGAGCACTTCGCCGGCAAGCGGCCAGTGCTCGGCGTGTGCCTTGGCCACCAGTGCATCGGTGAGGTCTTCGGCGGCGAGGTCGTACGGGCGCCCGAAGTCATGCACGGCAAGACGTCGCTGATCCGCCACACCGATGCCGGCGTCTTCGCTGGACTGCCCAACCCGCTCACGGTGACCCGCTATCACTCTCTGGTCGTCGCGCCGGAGTCGCTACCCGAAGTACTCGACGTCACCGCCGAAACCGACGACGGCATCGTGATGGGTCTCCGCCACCGCGAACTCGATGTCGAAGGCGTGCAGTTTCACCCCGAAGCGGTTCTGACCGCGGCGGGCCACGACCTGCTCCGGAACTTCCTCGCCCGGGCCTGACCCGATCGGCCCCTTTTGGAATCTGGCGAGGAGAATGTGCGCCACGCGCACCAGACCCTCGCCAGAACTCAAGTGTGGGGCAACCCTCAGCCGTCGGCGGGGGGATCCGGGGCCGGCGGATCGGGATCCGGCGGCGGATCGGGATCCGGCGGTGGATCGGGATCCGGGGCCGGGTCGGGATCCGGCGGTGGGTCGGGGTCCGGATCCGGCGTCACGGCGCCCGGCGCACCGACCACGATGGCCACCGACGAACCGGCCGGCACGAGCTGTTCGCCGCCCGGGCTCTGACTGATCACCCGATCGACGTTGGGATCGTTGGCCGGCAACAGCTGTGGCTGCGGATCAACGCCAAAGCCCTGGCCGGCCAAGATGTTGGCCGCGACGTCGGCCTTCAGGCCCACCACACTGGGCACCGGCTTCATCTCGACACCACTGCTGATGAACACGAACAGCTGCTCGGACGGATCGTGTTGCGCCCCGGCGCGCGGCTCGGTTCGGGTGACCTTGCCCTCTTCGATCGTGTTGTCGGGCTCCCGCTGTTCGAGGCGCAGGTTGAACCCGGCGTCGACCAGGATCTGGGTCGCTTCTTCCAGGGTCTTGTCCTTGACGTCGGGCACGGGGCGCGGCGCGGGCCCCAACGACACGGTCAGCGTTATGTCGGTACCCGGCGGCACAGATTCACCGGCCGCCGGCACCTGGGTGATGACCTCGCCGCGGGGCGTATCGCTCTGTTCCTCGATGACGGTGAACGTGAAGCCCTGATTGAGAAGTTCGTCTTGAGCGCGGTCCTGCTCGAAGCCCACGACACTTGGCACGGTCGCCGAGGTCGGGTCGCCGCTGACGATCACATTGACCGGCGTTCCGGGCTCGACGAACTTCAACGCCTCCGGTTCTTGCTGGAAGATCTGGCCTTTCGGAAAGGCCTCATTCACCTCGTTCGTCACTTCGCCCAGGGTGATGCCCTCGGCCTCCAGCGCGGCGGTGGCCTCCAGAAGGGTCATCCCCTCGAGCCGTGGCACCGTGACCGTCGCCGTCGCGGGGACGTCGTTGCCATCGCTGCGCAGCGTCTTCAAGAACTCGTTGCCCAAGAACCCCAGTAGGCCGAGCAGGCCCAACAGCACGATGACGAATACGAAGTTGCGGCGCATCTCGCCCCGGCGGCGTCGGTCGTAGTAGTCCGGCGGCGGCCCTTGCGGGGGACGGTCGGCGCCGCGGGGCTGGTGCGATGGCGCCTGGGTGACCGGCATGGCCTGGGTCGGTGGGGCTTGGGTGGACGCCATTGCGGTGGTGGCCGGCGCGACGGCGTCGGGGACGACGACCGGCTGGGGGTTGGCCTCGGGCCCTGCCGGTGC
>JABDJW010000305.1 GCA_013002375.1 Acidimicrobiales bacterium
TCCGAGGAGCACAGCTCGACAACGTCGCGCCGGGCCACACGAGCACCTAGCGCAGGGCCGGGCCCCAGCCCATCGACCCAGCCGGAGCCCGGCGTAAGCTCGGGACGTGAACGAACGGAGTCGGCCATGAGTCGTCGCCCGATGGGCAGCCTGGAAGCAGCGGTGCTCGACGTGCTCTGGGACAGCGACGACCCGCTCAAGCCCGGCGATGTCCTGGACCGGCTCGACATCGACCCGGCGGTCGCCTACTCGACGGTGCTGACGATCCTGCGGCGCCTGTGGAAGAAGCGCCTGGTGACTCGTTCCAGAGTCGGCAAGGCCTATCTGTACCGGCCGACTCGATCGCGCGAAGAACAGGTCGCCGAGGCCATGGCTGATGCGTTCGCCGCGGCCGGCGACCCTGCGGTGGCCCTCGGGCATTTCGTCGAACACTTGTCGGCCGATCAGACCTCGGCGCTGAAGCGACTCCTCGGGCGTCGTCGATGAGTCTCCTTGTCATCGGCATCGGTGTTGCGCTCTTGACGATGCCTGCGCTCAGCGCCACGAGCGCGCTCGGCCCCAAGGCACGCGTCCGGATTGCGTGCGCGTCCGCGACGGCGGGCATCTGGCTGGTGGGGATCGGCGTCGTGTTGACGGCGAGTCCCTTGCTGTTGTGGTGGCATGACCAGGGTGAGGTCGCCGCCGTCGATTTGGGACATCTTTCGCCGGGTGGCCCGTGGGCGTGGATGGCCAGCGGTGTGCTCGGCGGGGTAGGGGCGAGCTGGATCGTCGGATTCTTTCGCCAGAGCGCTCGGGCGCGTCGTCGTGCATCGTTGCCGCCCTGGGCGGCCACCACGGTGCTCCACGACGACCTCGCCGGCGCCGAGGTGCGGGTCGCGCCGACGATGGAGCCGGTCGCCTTCGCGGTTCCGGGCCGTGATCGACACGTCGTCGTCTCCGAATCGGTCAACCTGCTTGCCGCACCCGAACGTCGGGCGGTCCTGGCCCACGAAGGCGCTCACCTCCGGCTGCGCCACGATCGCCATCTCCTCGTACTCGGCACCTACCAGCGGATCTGGGGCTGGGTACCCGGAGCCCGGTCGG
This sequence comes from Acidimicrobiales bacterium, assembly GCA_013002375.1. Classification (GTDB taxonomy): domain Bacteria; phylum Actinomycetota; class Acidimicrobiia; order Acidimicrobiales; family SHLQ01; genus JABDJW01. The sequence goes on from JABDJW010000305.1 coordinate 1,084, forward strand.
TGGTGGCCGCTCACCGGCGCTCGATCGAGCAATGGGCCGACCTCGACGCCACCCGCCTGCCTCACGTCGATGCCCAGACCATGGCGGCGGCCCGAGCCCAGCTGGGAGGCTGCGAGGGTGCGCATCGGATCGACCTCGAGACCTGCGACGCAGCGCCGGCCGCCGAATCCTCGCGTGGCGCGCTGGTTGGTGCCACGGCGACCGTCGCGGTGCTCATCGCCGCCGGCGCCTACAGCGTCACCCACACCGTCGGTGATGCCACGGCAATCATGGCGGCGCTGCACTGACCCGCCAGCGGTCGGCTACGCGACGATCTCGTCGAGCGCCGCCGTCAGTTCCTGCACCGATGCGACGTTGTCCCACCGCGCGGTGATCGTGCCGGTCGAGTCGACGAGGAACACCCAGGGTTCCGCGGCCCGCTCGGTGCCTTGGGGTGCGACCCAATCTGCGGCGGCCTGGTTCAAGACGCCGCCTTCGAAGTCCTTCCACACTTCGAGGTGCACGAACTCCACCCGGTCGCCGTATTCGGCCTCGAGTCGGGCGAGCTCGTCGGTGATGGGGCCGCAGAATCGGCTGACACAAAACACTGGGGTGGTCACGGTGACCATCACGGGCCGGCGGGCGTCGAGGGCATCGGCGATCGTCGTCTGGTGCAGGCCAGGGTCGGGAAGCTCGTCGCCGAAGCCGAGTCGAGAGTCGATGGACTCAGGTTCCACCGCGGGGTCGCCAGGCAGTGGCTGTTCCGTGCGCGGCGCCGGATCGCCCGGGCCCGGTACGACGGAGGTGGCGTAGACCTCGAACAGCGTCGATGTCGTGAACGCCTGGCCGTCAACGGTTGCATCGACGGTCACCTCCCACACGCCGGGCTCGGGGAACCGGATCGGCGTCGTGGCGTAGACACCGCGAGCGCCCTCGGGCGGGTCGAAGGTCGGTTCGTCACCGGTCACCTGTTCCGTGCCCGGAATCGGTAGGAACACGGCCGAGGTGGGCACCGGTGCGGCGACTGGCGAAGACGGTGCTGGGTCGGCGGTGGGTCCGCTGGTGTAGGCGAAGCTCAGCTGCACTTCTCCCAGGGCGACGTCGCCGCGGTCGCTGGCGAACAACCCCACGATGAACCGTTCGGTTCGTTCGGGGCTCACGTCGAAGCTGGCCACTGCGGCGACCAGCTGCTGGGACGGGTCGGCAACGCCGGGTGAGGTCTGGGAGCCGCACGCGACCCCGATCGCCGCGCACAACAAGAACAGTGCGACGCGCCTCATGGGCCAGGGGGCGGGTCGAGGGGAGTGGAGCCCGGAGCTGCGAACGTGAGTTGGGTGCGGTCGGGGTGCGCGTCCCCCGGGACCTGAGTGGGGTCGGCGTCGCGTGGTATCGGAGGTGGGCCGGCCATCGCGAGAAGTTGGCTCGTGGCTGCCGCCCGCTCCGACGCGCAGCCCGCGTTCGTCGCGATGTCGTGGAGAAACGAGGCCCGGTCCAGGGCCACCGGATCGATGGCGCCGACATCGGCGAGCTGCCGGTATCGCTCGATGACCGAGTCGCATTGCTGGCGCCGTTCCGGCTCCGCCGCGGAATCACATTCGGAAGCAGCAGGAGTCCGACCTTGGTCGGGGTCCCGACGCCAGGCCCGGACGCCCAACGCGACGCCCGCCGTGGTGCCAAGAGCCAGAGCGAGTACCTCAATGCCGGTCATGGAACCTGGCGCAGGGCAGTGCTGGAAGCGAACATGAAGCGACATCGTACAGTCTGTCGCAGCTGGGTTCGCCCGGACCGAGGCATGCTTGCCGGTGCTCACCAGAGGAAGGCAACGGTTGTCGCGTTGAACGCGAGATGGGCCCAGATCGGTGCCGCCACGCCGCCGGTCCGCTGTGCCAGCCAAGCCAAGGTCAACCCGATGGCCACAAGACCAGGGAACTGCACCACCTGGAAGTGGCTACCGGCGAACACCAAGGCGGTGGCCCACAGCGCACCGCGATCTCCGAGGTGTTGCGCCAGGCCGCGAAGCAGGACACCGCGAAACAGCAGCTCCTCTGCCACCGGCGCAACGGCGATGACCCCGACTGCGATCGCCACCTTCTCCAATCCGGCCAGGTCGCGAAACAGCTCCTCTGCGGCACCCGAGACGTCCAGATCGACCCCCGCAGCGATCAGCGGAAAATAGATCACCGGCACGACGAGGACCTGCACCGCGATGCCGATCACCGCCGACTTGGCCATGTCGACGAACGTGATGGTGAACCCGAAGTCAGCTCTCAGCGCACCAGCGCCGAAGCGGCGACTCGCGACAACCGCAGTCGTGACGAACCCGGTCCACAGTCCGAGCTGACCCATCAGCAGCGAGACGCTGCCGCTCTCCGTCGCGCCGGCGACGACCGCGAGTGTCGTGGCGAGGGCGGCGAGCAACCCCGCGACCAGCCAGCCTGCAAGGGCAAGCCCAGCCGGCCACGACGTCGCTGCGGTCGAACGGCGGTAGTTGGGTGACGGCAGGAGTGGCTGCAACCAGCGAGTCACCGCCTCGCCGGTGGGACCGTCGAGCACCAGCTCACGACCTGTCCCGACCGGGCAGCACATTTCTCCAGACCGACGGATTCGACGAGCGGCGAGTCGTGCGCGCAGAGAACCGGCCATCCGACATCGTACAGACTGTAATAGCTGGGTCGGTTCTTTGGGGCTGGGTCGGCCCAGATTGCCTCGCAGTGCTGACGATCGAGCGCAGCGAAGAGTCGCGACATCACTTGGTACAGTCAGTAGTAGAAGGACCTCTCGCCTCACGGACGGTCGGCACAGTGGCACTACAGCGAATCGCGGCCGTGAGCGGCTCAGCCACAGAACGCGCGCGGCTGGTCGTACCAGCACGCTTTCGGCGATGGGGCATCCTGGTGCTGCTGCTCGCCAGCTTGCTGGCGGTCGCGGTGAGTGCGGCCGCTCAGTCCGGCGACGCGGAGCTTTCAACGAGCGAGGCGCTCCTGCTCGGAGCGATCGAAGGCGTGACCGAATACCTGCCGGTCAGCTCCACGGCGCACCTCGCCATCACCGAGGACCTCCTCGGCCTCACGCGCACCCCCGAAGGGCGCAAGGCCGCTGACTCGTACGCGATCGTCATCCAGATCGGAGCAATAGCCGCTGTTCTCGGCCTCTACCGTGGCCGCCTAGTCTCGCTGGGACGCGGCGTGTTCGGCCACGACCCGCAAGGACGGCAACTGGCGGTCGCCATCGTCGTAGCGTTCGCGCCCGCAGCGACGGCGGGTCTCGTGGTTGGCGATGCCATCAAGACCGAGCTCTTCAGCACCTGGCCCATCGTGGCCGCATGGGCCGTTGGCGGCCTGGCGCTTCTGTGGCCCCGCCTCACCGCGACATCGAGCACCCGGCCACTCGAGGAACTCACCATTGGGGCGGCGGCGATGATCGGCGCGGCCCAGGTCCTGGCACTTTGGCCGGGCACGAGCCGAAGCCTGGTCACAATCATCGCCGCGCTTGCCGTCGGCATGAGTTTGGCCGCGGCGGTGGAGTTCAGCTTCCTGCTGGGTTTGATCACGCTCTCGGCAGCCACTGGATACGAACTGCTCAATGACGGCGACGCAATCATCGATACCTTCGGTTGGGGCAACAGCCTCGTCGGCATCCTCGCAGCCGCGGTCACCGCGTGGGCCGCGGTGAGGTGGATGGTCGCCTACCTCCAGCGCCGACCGCTGTCGATCTTCGGCTTCTACCGAATCGCAATTGCCGCTGCCGTCGCGCTCCTCGCGGCGATGACAGGTTTGCTGTGACGTTCGTGTGTCTCCGACGCCGGTTGGTCGGGGCCCTGGTTGTGGTCGTCGGGGTGGGGCTTTGTGGCACCGTTCCGGCCGCCGCGCATGGCGACCCCGAGTTCTCCGGCGACGTTGGCCCCTTCGCGGTCGAAACGTTCGATGAACGGATCTCCGAGACCGACCTGCTCTACACCGTCATCGTCAACGATCCGACGACGAGACTTCCCATTCGCGGCGCAACGGTGGAGGTGAGCGCCAACACTGCAACGAGACGCATCGGACCGCTGGTCGGCAACGAACTCGGCGGTGCCTACCAGGTGCTGTTACCCGATCCCGGTGACGAGGCGTGGCAGATCACCGTTCGCATCGCTCTGGCCGACGACACCGTCACCTTCTCTCATGAGCTCGCACTTGCGGCCATCGAAGGCCGACGCGGCTGGCGCAACCCCCTCATCGCAACCGCCGCGGTCGTCGCCGTGTTCGCAGCGCTGGGTCTCGCCTGGGCAGCTCGCCGCAAGGCTCGCGCCGCCCGGCCACCAGGCAATTAGCCGCGACCGGCGGCTCAGCCACCATCGCCACTCTCCATGTCCATGCCCGGGTCGGAGGAGTCCATGTCCATGCCGCCCGTACCATCGGCGTCGGGCCCGAAGTCGGCGACGAACCCATCTGGCGCAGCCGGCAGCGCCGCTGCTTCGCGAGCGAACTCCATCTCGGCGATCTCCGACGCCTGGATGCGCGCCATACGCTCAGCGGTGTCGACCACCCAGTCGTCGTCGGCCCGGCGTGCGGCGTCTTGGGCCATCGCCACCCCGCCTGCGTGGTGATCGCTCATCAACGCCAAGAACAGTGCATCCGCCTCCGAACCCTCAGCCTCGCGGAATGCCTCGAGCTCTTCGGCATCGGCCATACCAGGCATCGCGTCGGTACTGGGAACGGACATCCCCATCCAGGCCATCGGCTCCTGCTCGCGGACCGCGGGGTCGAACCCCCACATACCCAGACGCATCCGCATGAGACCGATCTCGTAGGACTGTGAGCGAACGATCTCGCGGGCAAAAGCTTGGACCGACGGATCCCCGTCCTTAGCAAGCTCGATCATCGAAAGCTGCACGGCCTGCTCGTGGTGCGCGGACATGTCGTAGAGAAAGCCGATGTCGGCGGAATCGGCCCGCGGAACATCGTTGTCGCGCACGCCGATGAAGTAACCGAAACTGCCGGCGAGGAACATCAGCGCGACGACCCCGACGATGTGCTGGCCCGGGGACGCCGGCAACAGCCGGCGCAGACCCGACCGAGCATGCCGGTCCTCCTCCGGGCGAGTGACTGAGCCCGGTTGCTCCACGTCGGTTGTCGTC
>JABDJW010000310.1 GCA_013002375.1 Acidimicrobiales bacterium
GACGTCGGCGCGATCTACACCGCGCACGGCCCGAACCACGGCTTTGTGCTCAGGTTGCCGGTCAGCCCCGGGCCGCACACGGTCTGCGTTTTTGCCATCGGTTCGGGTCCCGGCGGCAATACCCGCCTGGGTTGTCGCGCCGTCTGACGCGTCAGTGGCCCAGCCACGTCGCGGTCGGCGCGGTCCACGCCCTCGACGGCGGCCGAAGCGGCGCGCTCTAGACTCGACACCGTGCGAACGAGCCTGGTTCACCGTGTTCACGAGTGGAATCGCCGTCGCAAATGGGAGTTGTTCGTGCAGCGGTGCGGGGTTGGCCCGGCGACGACGATCCTGGACGCCGGATTCGGTCCGAACAACGATCCGAGCAGCTACGAGAACACGCTCGAGCAGCGGCTCGATGATCGGAGCCGGCTGACCGGATTGACCATCGAGGACGTACCGGAGGTGAACCCGTATCCCGGCATGCACGTGGTCCGGTATGGCGGCGGCACGTTCCCCTTCGATGACGCCGGTTTCGACGTGGTGTGGTCGAACGCGGTGATCGAGCACGTCGGTTCCGACGAGCACAAGGTGCATTTCTTGCGCGAGATTCAGCGGGTTGGGGGTCGCGGCTTCGTCACGACACCGAATCGGTGGTTTCCGCTCGAATCCCACACCAAGCTGCCGTTGCTGCACTTCCTGCCCAAGCCGATGTTCGATGCGCTGCTTCCCCGGCTCGGCAAGTCCTGGGCGCGAGGGGACTACATGGACCTCCTGAGCGAACGCCGGTTTCGGGCGGTGCTCGATCGGGCCGGTATCACCAACTACGAGCTGTACAAGAATCGATTGGGCCCGCTCACCATCGACTTCGTCGCTATCTTCCCGGCCCGGGGCTAGGAGTCGTAGACCATCCGGCCGATCCACTCTGCGATCAGCGCCGGCTTCTCGATGCCCTCGATTTCGACGGTAATGGTTCGGGTCTGGTCGATGGCACTGCCCTTCAGCTCGACGTTGGTCACGACCGCCGAGGCCCGGACTCGGCTGCCGGCCGGGACAGGGTTGATGAAGCGCACCTTGTTCAATCCGTAGTTGACGCCCATCAAGATGCCTTCGAGGGGCGGCGTGTCCACCTTGATGCTGGTGGTCAGGTGGGTCAGCAGTGAGAGGGTCAAGAACCCATGGGCGATCGTGCCGCCGAACGGCGTCTGGGCCGCGGCTTCGGGGTCGATGTGGATGAACTGGTGGTCGACGGTGACGTCGGCGAAGTCGTTGATGCGTTCCTGGGTCACCTCGAACCACTCCCCGGCCCCCTGGTCGGTGCCCTCTTGACCCTTGAGTACTTCATACGCGGCTGCGGCATTGGACATGGGTTGCTCCTTTGGACATATCCGTCAGGCGCGAGACTCTAAGCGTTCGGCCGACCGCGGGCGAGATCCGCTCGCCCGCCGAGGCCCGCGGTGGTGCCGTCAGAGCTCGTCTTCGGCCAGAACGACGATCGTGTCGCCGGGCTCGAGCGTGATGGCCTGGTCCTTGGCCGGGTTCAGCCTCACGCCGTAGTTCGCGTCGCTCGAGTTGAACTCGGCCCGAACCGACCGGTAGCCGAGCGCTTGTTCCTCGCGCTGGCGGGCGCGGTCCATGATGTCGCAGAAGCTGACCTGCAACGGCAGTTCGGGGAAGTACCACTCCGCCGGTTTGAGGTAGATCTCCGAGCCCTCTTCCGCGAAGAGCGAGTCGTAGATCTCCTGAACCGTCGGTTCCTCCGACAGTTGAGCGATGATCGACGACACCAACCGGTTCGAGATCAGAACGTCCTTGACGCCGGCCTGCATCAACAGCTCTTCATTGTGCGCGTCGAGTACCTCCGAAACGAGGCGACCGGCGGGGCCGCCGCCGAGCTCCGGCGCCGCCGCAAAGCCGGCGCTCACCATGGCTCGCCCGTGCATGGCCTCGCGGATCCGCAGCAGAATGGTCAGCGTCTCGGTGTCGGTGTGCTCGGCGATCATGCCCGACGGGCTGGCCTGGCTCAACAACAACACGTTGTCGTAGTGGTGCAGCGCGAGTTCACCCAGACTCGACCCCGAATGGGGGTTGGTTTCGGTCAGGCGCACCGCGATGCAATCGAGTTCGGCATCGAGCGCGGCGACCGCGTCGGCAATGTCGTGGTCGGGGTTCCGGGTGACGACATCGATCGTCGAACCGGCCTCGAGGTAGTCGGCGTACTCGCGAATGATCGTGGCGCTCTTCGGGGTCCAGCCGATCATCAGTTCGTGCTCGATGGTCCGCTGGCCGCGATGATCCGGAATGGTGCCGGCCGTCGGGGTGCAGACCGGCGTCTCGGACCACGCGATCGCGGAGTCGTCTTCGGCCAGCAGGATCAACTCGTCACCGTCGGCCAGGGCGAAATCGGGGTCGGGGCGGATCATGATCTCGTCGGCGCGGCGCAACCCGAGTGGTACGCCGTCGGCGAAGTGATAGCCAACCGAACCGAACGGCACGCCGGCCGCGTTGTGCTCGTCGGTGAGGTAGAGCTCCGCGCCGCGAAACGAGAGGACCTCGTTGTAGACGGTGGCCAGGCCTTCGGTGCGCGAGCACTGCACCATGATCTTGGCCAGGGTCGATTCGGCGTCGACCACCGTGACCCGCTCCGGGTCGAGATTGGCGGTGATCGCCTTGTTTTCGTCGTTGGTCATCTCGGCCACGATCGGCACGGTGTTGTCCGGGGTGGCGAGCAGGGCGGCCATGACGGTCTTCAGCACGGTGATATCGGTCGGACTGTCGCCGCCATCGTGCTCGGGTAGGAGCACGATGATCGATTTGGCCTCGGTGGGCGCCACGATGCGAAGGTCGCCCGGTGCCGACGCCAGCCCGTTGCGGGTCACGATCTTGGTGCGGTTGGTATCGCCCCGTTTGCGGGGCGGGATCTGGACGCGCAGGAACTCGTCCATCTCCTCTTTGTCCTTGTTGGCCAAGATCACGACCGAAGGGTTGGCCTCGGAGTCGTTCGCCTCGATCAGCTCGTGGAGGATCTCCACGATTCGGGAGTTCCAGCCCAGGATCAGCGTGTGGTCGTTCTCGATCACGCTGGAGTGGCCGGCCCGCAGCTTGCGCAGCCGCTCGTCGAGCGCGGTGGTCATCACCGCGATGACACCGGACATCACCGCGATACCGAACAACGCGGCGATGACCGCAAAGGCCTTGTAGGTCCACGAACTCCCGATTTCGTAGGCTTGGGTGCCCGGGTCGGTCATCTCCAACCAGGTCAACCAGACCTGCCGGAAGAAGCCGCCGCCCTGTTCGATCTCGCCGCCTCTTCGACGCTCGACGAGACCTCGGAGAAGCGAGATCACGACGAACAGCACCAAGAAGCTGATCATCAGCGCCTTGAGGGTCGACCAGAAACCGCGGCCCATGTAGTCGTCGAACCAGTACCGAAGTTGCCGCCGCAACGGGCGCAAGTAGCGCTTCACTGCTGTTCCCCCCTTTTGCTGGGTCTCCTGCGATCGGAGGTGCGAGCGGATCGTGGTCGACCGGCTCGCCGAAGGGGGCTAGGCCCGGTTCTCCGCCGAACGCAGTGCGGCCGCGATTCGCCGTACCACGAATCCCATCGGCAATACCGTGGCGCCGATGAGGACTGACCACAGCCACTGGTTGGCGGTGAGGTTCTGGGTGTCGAACACCGATCCGCCGATCAACATGATGACGACCTGACTGAGGATGATCAGGCCGATGATGAACAGGAACGACGTGTTCGACGCCAGCTCGGCGAAGGGGTTGCGGCGGGGCCGCACCGTGCGGGCGTTGAAGGCGTTGAACACCTGGAGGAACACGAACACGTTGAACACGACGCTGGTGCGTGCGATGTCATCGCGGGCGCCGTCGGCCAGCAGGTCGGTGCCGAGGACCAGCCACACCACGCCGAACATGTAGACACCGAGCCCGATGATGTTGATCCACATGAATCGGGAAATGAGCGGTTCATCACGACCGTGGGGCGCCTGTTCGTACAGCGTGTCGCTGGGTGGCGTGAGGGTCAACGCAATCGCGGCGAGCGAATCCATGATCAGGTTGACCCAGAGCAGCTGCACCGGGGTCAGCGGCGTGCCGTAGCCGGCGAGGGCCGCGGTGAAGGCCACGCCCAGGGCCACGACGTTCACGGTCAGCTGAAACTGGAGGAACTTGCGGATGTTCTCGAAGACCGCCCGACCCCAGCGGATCGCCCGCACGATCGTGGTGAAGTCATCGTCGACGACGACGATGTCGCTCGCTTCGCGGGCGACCTTGGAGCCCGACCCCATCGAGAAGCCGACGTCGGCGGCCACCAGAGCTGGGGCATCGTTCACCCCATCGCCGGTCATGGCCACGACCTCGCCCGCTTCCTGCAGGATGTGGGTCATGCGGCTCTTGTCCTCGGGTAGGGCTCGAGCGATGACCTTCGTGCGATCGAGGCGTTCGGTGATTTCGTGGTCGGTCATGGCCCGAAGGTCGGGACCGGTCAGCACTTGGTCCTCGGTGTCCGCGATTCCGGCCTGGCGGGCGATCTCGAATGCGGTCGCGGCGATGTCACCGGTGATCATCATGACGTCGACGCCGGCATTGCGGCACCGCTGCACCGACGCCGGTACCTCGTCGCGCATGGCGTCGGCCAGCACGGCCAACCCGATGAAGGTCAGGTTGTCGAGATCCGGGCCGGACGCGAATCCGAGGGTGCGGTAGCCGCGGCGGGCAGCATCGTCGACGTGGGCCAGGATGGCGTCGTGGTCGCTGGTGGTGGCGCACATGCCGAGCACGATCTCGGGCGCGCCCTTGACGTGGGCTTCAGGTAGCCCGTTGACGTCAGCAACGGTGGCCATGTATTTGCGTTCGGAGTTGAATTCGATGCGTTCGAGCTGGTCGTGGCCTTCGCGGATTTGGTGGTACTCGTGGTCGTGGCTGGCCAGCATCTGTAACAAGGCACCCTCGGTCGAGTTGCCGGCGACGATGATCTCGCCGTCGCGTTCGACCAGGTCGGCGGTGGAGTTGACCGAGATGGCTCGGGCCAGCACCGCCTTGTCGACCGAATCGAGCCGGCAGAACGCGTCGGGCCGGATCTCCTGGCCGTCGATCCACAACCACGCGACGTCCATGTGGCCGTAGGTCAGCGTGCCGGTCTTGTCCGAACACACGATGGTGGCTGCGCCCATCGTCTCGCAGGCCGCCAGCTCGCGTACGAGGGCCTGTTCCTGGGCCATACGACGAGTCGTGTAGGCCAGCGACAGGGTGACGGCCAGCGGCAGCCCCTCGGGCACGGTGACGACGACGATCGTGACCGCGATGGTCAGGATCTCGAGCGCTCGCTCCCAGAACTCGAGGTTCATGGCGAAGTCGAGCTCGTCGCGCACGAGGTCCGAGAACAACAGGGCGACAAAGGTGAGCACGGCGAAAAAGGCGCCGACCATGCCGATCTTGCCGGCGAAGTCCTCGAGCCGTTCTTGCAGGGGAGTCGTCTTGTCGGCCTCGCTGATCTCGGTACGGATGCGGCCGAAGACGGTGTCGTCGCCCACCGCCTTGACGATGGCGCGACCGCTACCGTCGAGGATCCGGCTACTGCCGAACAGATCGTCGCCGAGGTTCTTTCTCGTCTCGGGTTCGCCGGTGATCTGCGCTTCGCTGACCAGCAACGTGGTGCCGCGGGCGAATTCGAGATCGGAGGACAACACGTCGCCGACGTTGACCTCGACCACATCGCCGACCACCAGTTCGGTGGTGGCCAACTCCACCACGTGGCCGTTGCGCACGACGCGAATCGACTCCTGGGCGGAGATGTTCTCCAGTTCGGCGTAGTCGCGCTGGGCCCGGAGTTCGTTCATGGTCCCGACACCCACGACGACCAGCACCGCGATGGTGATGGCGATGCCGTCCAGGTAATCGTTGTGGCGAAAGCCGAGTCCGATCGAAATGAGGGCGGCGACGATGAGCACCTGCAGCATCGGGTCTTTGAACGCAGCCCAGACGAAATCGAACACCGACTTCTTGGGAAGTGGGGAGTAGGAGTTGGCGCCCGCTCGTTGGCGGCTCTCAGCCACCTCGGCGTCGGTCAGGCCGTTGGTGAGATCGACGGCCGCGGGAAGAGTGGACGATTTCGTCATAGGAGGTAGGAGAACCCTACTTGGACGATTCGGCCGGAAGCGCCGGGGCTTGAGGGCTTGGCGGGTGAGGGTACTAACCGCCGCCGGTCGTTACCGGTTCGGCGGTCTCACCCCGTGCCGCGTTGGCGACGGCGGCCCCGGCCAGCCAGATCGCAGCGGCTCCGATCATCGCCCAGCGCAGGCCGGCCAGCTCGGCCAGGCTGGCCAGCGCAACGCCACCGACGACCTCGCCGACGCCATGGCTCAGGCTCACGAATGACAACACGGTCGCGCGGCTGCCCGACGGTGCGAAGGTGTTTCCCCACGCCATCGTGACCGGGTCGAGCGACTCGCGGCACGGGTCTTGGATGGCCAAGCCCACCGCGATGCCGAGGGCGGGCGCCAAACCCACCAGCAGCGCGCCGACCATGCTCACGGTCAGCAGCACGGCACTCAGCGCCGCCAGGTTGGCGCCCCGGTTGAGGGTGCGCTCCACGATCTTGTTCACCACCACGGCCAGGAACGCCAAGATGCCGAACAGCAGACCGGTCGCGAGGAGCGATCCATCGCCGTAGTCACCGTTGTCGAGGAACCGCTTGTATCCCAGCCGGTCGAGTGCTTCGGCACCCAGGCCGGCCAACAGCATGACGACCAAAAGCAGCCGGACCGGGCGCACCCGCCGGGCCACCCTGAAGCCTTCACGAAAGATCGAGAGGGCGTGGAGCTCGTCCTCGTCGTCGCCGAACCGGTGGTGGTCGGTCATCACGAAGGCCAGGGCCGCGCTGCCCAGGATCAAGGTGACCCCGCACAACGCCATGGTGCCCCGGAGCGACCATTGGCCGAGGACGACACCGGGCACGATGCCGACGAAGCCGGCCATCATCGTCCAGTAGTGGCGCCGCACCAGGATGCGTGAAACCCGGCGGTCGGCGGGCGGCGCTCCGTGCTGGGCGGCCAGCTCGTCGTTCAGCCAGGCGACGTCGGCCCCGCTGCCGAACGTCCACGCCACGCCGTAGAGCGCCTGGGCCAGGAGCATCACCCCGAAGTTGGTGGTGCTGACGAGGAGGATCATCGCCGACCCCTCCAGCGCCGAACCGATCACGATCGACCATTTGCGGCTGTAGCGATCGGCGACGACGCCGGTCGGCACTTCCGACAGAAGAAGTACCGATTCGAGCACCGTGCCGAGCAGGACGAGGCGGAGCGGGTTGAGCCCGAGGTCGAGGGTCCACCACACCGTTGCGGTGACGAAGAAGGCCCACTCGGGGATGGCCATGAAGCCGTGGCTGGCGAGGAACACTCGCTCGGGGTCGCGCCACGTCGGCCGCGTGGTCGGCGTCGTGACCACCGGTCAGCTCAACCAGGCCGGGTGAAGTGGGCACCACAAGCTGGTCACGTCGAATCCGGTCGATTCGGCGGCAGTGGCGTCGGCTCCCAGTTGGACGGTGGCGACGATCGCGAAACCGATCACGACGACGAACAATGCGTTCGTGGCCGGTGCGAGAATGACCCGGCGTTGGCCCGGCGGTGGCGGATCCGGCGCTGGGCCCTCATCGAGCAGCAGATGAATGACCGCGGCCATCACCCCCAGCGCAACCGAGAGCCACCAGACGACGTCGTACGACCCGGTGCTGTCGGCGAGGTAGCCGCCCAGCCAGGCCCCGATGAACGCACCGACCTGATGGGAGAGAAACACGATGCCGAACAAGGCACCGGCGTTGGCCGTCCCGAACTGGGCCGCAATGATTCCTGACGTGAGCGGCACGGTGGTCAGCCAGAGCAACCCGATTGCGGCGCCGAACACCAGTGTGGTTGCGCTTCCCGCGGGCACGAGCACGAAGACGGCGATCACGATGGCACGAGCGCCGTAGACCAGCGACAGCAGTCGGGTTTTGCTGTAGCGCCCACCCAGCACGCCGGCCGAGTACGACCCGACCATGTTGAACAGACCGATCAACACGAGGGCCCAAGCGGCTACCCGACCCGATTGCCCGAGATCCGACGCGTACGACTTCAGATGGGTCGCAATGAACGTGACGTGAAACCCGCAGACGAAGAAGGCGGTGTTCAGCAGCAGGTACCCCCGCGAGTAGCGAGCCTTGCGGAGGTCTTCCCGGAGCGGGGTGAGCGGTGCCACGGATCGTTCGTCCGGCCGAGTCTGGTCCTCGGCGCTGCCTCGAAAAGCCGGTGCCGCCACCGCCATCGCCACCAGGATGACTCCCATGACCAGGGCCGCGGTGCGCCAATCGGATGTGTCGAGGATCCACTGCGTCAATGGAATCAAGGCCACCTGGCCCGCGGTGCCGAACGCGGTGGCGATGCCGAGCGCCTGCGACCGCCTATCGGCTGGCGCCAGGCGACTGAGGGATGCCAGGACCACCGACAGGCTCGCGGCCGCCATGCCGGCCCCGGCGAGGAATCCGGCGGTGGCGTGCAGGGCCAGTGCATCGTCCGCCGCGGCCATCGAGAACAGGCCCACCGCGTAGATCGCGGCGCCGGCCCCCAGCACTCGGGCCGCACCGAATCGGTCGGCGATCGCACCGGCGATCGGTTGACCGACGCCCCACACGATGCTCTGGATCGCGATCGCCAGTCCGTACATGGCGCGGTCGCTGCCGAGATCGTCGATCACCGGGTCGAGGTAGAGGCCGAAGGTCGCCCGAACGCCACCGCTGATCGCGACCAGCAGCCCACCGGCTGCCAACAGCAACCACAACGGCGGCGGTCGGAGCCGGGCCGGCGCGGCCGGGGACGCCCCGGGTTGAGTCGTTGCGCTCACGTCGCCAGTATTGCGCTCCCTGCGACCGACCGGCGTGCCATTTCACCGCGCCTGCGGGACCGGCTCGGCGACCGAACGGCTGTCGACCGGCTGAAATCGGTGCCGTACCCTTTGGCCGTGCCTCCTCAGTCTCCTCAGTGGCCTCCGCATCGGCCTTCGCCTGCCACCGCTGGTCGGAGGTCGGAGGATCACCTCGAGGGCGACGCCATCGAGGTGCTCGGCTGCATTCAGCAGCGGGTGTTGTGGCTGGCGTGCCGGATGATCCACGAAGCCAACCAGCGATCCGGTGGTGAAGTGAAGGTCGGTGGTCATCAGGCCTCGTCCGCCTCGATGGTGTCGATCATGACGGCGCTCTGGTTCGCCCACATCGGGGGAGAGGACAAGGTCGCGGTGAAGCCCCATGCCGCGCCGGTGTACCACGCGATCAAGTACCTCACCGGTGAGCTCGACCGCTCGGCTCTGACCACGTTGCGGCAACAGGGTGGCTTGCAGGCGTACCCGTCGCGGACGAAGGATCCCGACGTCGCCGACTATTCCACCGGCTCGGTCGGGTTGGGGGCGGTGGCGCCGCTCTTCTCGGCGCTCACCCGGCGCTACCTCGACACCCACTTCGCGCCCCGGCCGTCGGCCCGATTCATCGCCACCGTCGGCGACGCCGAGCTCGACGAAGGCAACATCTGGGAAGCCATCGCCGATCCGGCCACCGAGGGTCTCGCCAACTTCACGATGGTGGTCGATCTCAACCGCCAGAGTCTCGATCGGGTCATCCCCGACATTCAGGCCGTGCGGTTGCAGCGATTCTTTGCCGACGCCGGTTGGCATGTCGCAGAGGCGAAATACGGCAGTCGACTCACGGCGGCTTTTGCCGAGCCGGGTGGCGAAGCCTTGCGGGCGCACATCGACGCGATGAGCAACGAGGCCTATCAATCGTTGTTCGCCCTCGAGGGCGACGCCTTGCGCAAGAAGTTTCTCGATCGGGCCGATGCCGCGGTGCGGGGCCTGGCCGACCCGCTCGATGACGAGGCGTTGAAGACCTTGGTCACCGACCTCGGGGGCCATGATCTCGGGCTGTTGATCGACACCTTTGCCCAATGCGATGCGGCGACCGATCGCCCGAGCGTGGTCTTCGCGTACACGATCAAGGGCTGGGGCCTCCCGATGGCCGGCGACCCGATGAACCACGCAGCCCTGCTCACCGCGGAGCAGATCGCTGACTTCCGCGCCGCCGTCGGCCTCGATGTGCCGTCCGAGTGGGATCGCTTCGAACCCGATTCCCCCGAAGGCCGGTGGTGCGGCTCGGTCGGTGGCGACATCAACAACCTGCCCTCGCCGTCTCGTCCCATTCTCCCGGTGCCGGCGGCGGCCGGTCCGGCCCTGGTCGAGGGAACGGTCTCCACCCAGGAGGCCTTTGGCCGAACGTTGACCCGACTCGGTTCGGTTGACGGTGTGGCCGATCGCATCGTGACGACGTCACCCGACGTCTCGATCTCGACCAATCTCGGCGGGTGGATCAACAAGACCGGTGTGTACGCGCCACGCGAGCGCGACGACCACGGGGGTGCCGAACGGTTGCTCAAGTGGGCGCCCAGCCCGTCGGGCCAACACATCGAATTGGGTATTTCGGAGATGAATCTGTTCATGCTGCTCGGTCAGTTGGGCTTGAGCCACGAACATCACGGTGAGCAGTTGTTGCCGATCGGTGCGGTCTACGACCCGTTCGTTCTGCGAGGGCTCGATGCGTTCATCTACGGCCTCTACAACGGTTCGCGTTTCGTCGTCGTCGGCACTCCCTCCGGGGTGACCCTCGCACCCGAAGGGGGAGCGCATCAGTCGACGATCACGCCGTCGGTTGGCGCCGAACTGCCCGATCTCGTCTACTCCGAGCCGGCCTACGCCGCCGAGGTGGATTGGTTGTTGTGCGACGCGCTCGATCGCTTGGGTCACCCTGACGGCGAGAGTTCCTACCTTCGCTTGTCGACTCGCCCCATCGATCAACGCCCCTTTGGCCAGGTGCTCGATCGCCTCGGCGAAGTCGCACTTCGCGACCTGGTTCTGGCCGGCGGTTACCGGCTGGCCGAACCGCACCTCACCGAACCGGGTGTCACGCTGGTCACCACGGGAGCCCTCGTTCCCGAAGCACTCGCCGCCCACGCCGAGCTGCAGGCCGAAGGGGTGGCGTCATCGGTGGTGCATCTGACCAGCCCCGACCGGGCCTTCCGAAGCTGGCAGTCGGCCAATGATGTCGCGATCGCCTCGGCCGGTCGGCGGCGGCCGCCGAATCATTTGCAGTCGATCGTCCCCGCCGAGCAACGAGGCTGGCCCGTGGTGAGCGTGCACGACGGCGCGAGTCACTCGCTGGCCTGGGTGGGCTCGGCCTTGGGAACGACGCAGGTCTGCCTCGGCGTCGACCGATTCGGCGAGTCGGGCACGATCGCCGATCTCTACCGACTGACCGGAATCTCCTGTGATCACATCGTGAACGCCGCGTTGATGGCGGCCGCTCCGGCCGACTAGACAAGCTCAGCATGACCGACGAGAACTTCACGCCGAACGCCGACGAACTCCTCGGCTACAACGAGGCCGCGGCGACAACCCACGATCGCGACCTTCCGGGCGCGCCCAGCCGGCGCATCGCCGTCGTGGCCTGCATGGACAGCCGAATCGACGTCTTGACCGCACTCGGCCTCCAGAACGGCGAGGCCCACGTCATCCGCAACGCCGGCGGCGTGGTCACCGACGACGTGATCCGGTCACTGTGCCTCTCGCAACGTTCGTTGGGTACCCGTGAGATCCTGCTGTTGCATCACACCGATTGTGGCCTGCAGAAGACCGATGGGGCGGCCTTCAAGGCCGAACTCGAACGCGAATTGGGCATCAAACCGTCGTGGTCGGTGGAAGCCTTCGATGATCCCCATGCCGATGTTCGCCAGTCGATGCAGCGCCTCCGGCACACCCCATTCGTGCCGCACACCGACCATCTGCGTGGCTTCGTGTACGACGTCACGACCGGTCGACTCGACGAGGTCACCGAGTAACCCACACCGGGGTCAGACACCGGGGTCAGGTCTACGTTGGACCCTGCGGTCGCCGGTCCCCGGTCCCCGGTGGCCGAGTCAGGCGCGGCGGTCGGCCCAGGGCATCGCCTGTTCGAGTTGGGCGGCGACGGTGAGGAGGGTCTCTTCGTCACCGAATCGGCCGACCAGTTGGATGCCGATGGGGAGGCCGCTGTCCGACATCGCCAGTGGAAGCGATATCGCGGGCTGACCGGTGGCGTTGAACAGGCCGGTGAATGCGGTCGAGTCGATGAGTCTCGGTCCCCATTCCGCCACGGTTTCGAGGGGGCCGGTCAGGGTGCCGAGTTCGGCCGGGGGGTTGGGCAAAGTGGGGCACACCAGGACATCGAAGGACTCCCAGAGTGCCGCGTTGTCGCGGCCCAGCCGATGGATCGTCTGCACCGCTTGCAGGTACTCGATGCCGGTGATCGCCGCCGAGCGTTCGGTCTGCAGCAGCGACATCGGTTCGAGAATGTCGGTCGAGGGCTCGACACCGGTCGCCGCCGCTCGGGCTGCGATGTCGGCTCCGACACCGGTCGACGTGATGATGCCGAACGCGTGTCCGAATGCCGACCAGTCGACCGAGGCCAGCGATTGCTCGAAAACGTCGTGCCCCAGGCCCTCCAGCGCTGCCGCGGTCGCCGCGACGCCGGCGGCGACCTCGGCATCGACGGTGACATCGGGCCGGCCGACGGTGGTCCAGCCGATACGGAGCGGGCCGGGCTCGCGGCCGACGGCGTCGGTGAATCGGCCGGAGGGCTCGGGTGCGGCGTAGGGCCCGCCCGGCGCGACGCCATGGGTCGCATCGAGCACCGCCGCGCTGTCGCGCACGGTGTGGCACACGACGTGGCCGATGCTCATGCCGGCCCAGCCCTCGCCGACCGGCGGCCCGGAGGGAGTCCGGGCTCGAGTGGGCTTCAGCCCCACCAGGCCATTGCACGATGCCGGGATGCGAATCGACCCTCCGCCGTCGGTGGCGTGCGCGATGGGCACGATGCCGGCGGCGACCGCCGCACCCGAACCGCCCGATGAACCACCCGTGGTGTGGTTGGTGTTCCAGGGGTTTCGGGCCGGGCCGTGCAGCACGTTCTCGGTGGTGGTCGACAGCCCGAACTCCGGCGAGTTGGTGCGGGCAAAGGTGATCAGACCCGCGTCCAGGAAACGGTCCACGGCGTAGCTGGTGCCGGTCGACACGTGGTCGGCCCAACTCCGGCTGCCGTTCGTCAGCCGGGTTCCTTCGTAATCCGCGTAGAGGTCCTTGAGCACGAAGGGAACACCCCACAGCGGTCCTCGGCTGCCGCGCCCGGCATCGATCTGGGCGCGAGCCTTGTCGTCGAAACGGTCGACGATTGCGTTGAACTCGGCATTCCGGACGTCGGATCGGGCGATGGCTTCGTCGAGTAGCTCGCTGGGTTTCAGCTGACCCGAGGCGACCAGTTGGGCCAAACCAACCCCGTCGTTGCTGTCGTAGGCGTCGGCGATGGACATGAGTTCCCCCGTTTCCGCGATGTCGTCGCGGTCTGCAATGTGTTCGCAATGGTTTGCGCCCCGCAGCTTTGTTACTATGGAAGCGCTGCCGGCAGCCACTGCGCGCCGGACGGTACGAAAGGACAATCGATCATGGCTGAGACGCCGAAGTCCGCGACCACATCCGCGAAGAAGCGCAAGCTGAACGCGCCCGCCATGGCCATGCGCAAGCGGGTCAATGGCGACGACGCGCTGGTCATGGTGACCGCCTACGACGCCCCGGGCGCGCGCGTTGCGTCCGAAGCCGGCGCCGACCTGATCCTGGTCGGTGATTCGCTGGCCATGGTGGTGCTCGGGTACGACGACACGTTGCAGGTCACCGTTGACGACATGGCGCACCACACGGCAGCGGTCGCTCGGGCCAAGCCCAACTGTTTGATCGTCGGCGACCTGCCGTGGATGAGCTACCACGTGTCGGTCGAAGAGACCATCCGCAACGCGGCGACGCTCATCCGTGCCGGTGCCGAAGTCGTGAAGCTCGAAGGCGGTCGCAAGCGGCTGGCGATGATCGAGGCCCTGATCGATGCCGAGATTCCGGTCATGGGTCATATCGGCCTCACCCCGCAGTCGGTGCACGCCATGGGCGGGTTCAAGGTGCAGGGCAAGCGGGCCGAGGCCGCCCTCGAGCTGGTTGAGGACGCCAAGGCGCTGGCCCACGCCGGTTGTTGCGCCATCGTGCTCGAAGGTATTCCGGTCAAGGTGGCCAAGATGATCACCGACGCCGTCGACGTCCCCACCATCGGCATCGGGGCCGGCCCCGATTGCGACGGTCAGGTGCTGGTGTACCACGACGTCCTGGGCATCGAGGATCGTTTCGTGCCGAAGTTCGTGCGGCGTTACGCCGATCTCAAGTCGGCCTCGGTCGACGCGGTGGCCCAATACGCCGACGATGTGCGTTCCGGGGCGTTCCCCAACGATGCCGAGAGCTACCACATGGCCGACGACGAAGCCGACGCGCTCGGTCTGTACGGCAGCTAGCAGCTCGCTTTGGCCCTCTGACGAGCGCTTGGTCAGTTGGCGCCGCCCGACACTTCGATGTCGAACGCGGTGATGTACGAGGCGTCATCGGACAGCAAGAACTGGACCGCGGCGGCGACTTCGTCGAGTGAACCGTAGCGACGCAGGGGCACGGTACCAATCATCTGTTCGGCGACTTCGTCCGGGCGATCGGAGAAGTACTGGCTGGGTGTTGTGGCCTGCAACCGGACTTGGCGATTCCACATCTCGCCCGGGCCGATGAGTGCGGGGCTGATGGAGTTGACGCGAATCGTGTGGTGGGCCAGATCCTTGGCCGCAGTCTTCGTCAGCGCAATCACGGCGGCCTTGGACGCGCTGTACGCAGCCATGTTGGGTGCGCCGCCGTGAGCCATTGATGCGCTGTTGACGATGGCGCCTGGTCGCCCGGCCGAAATCAGATGGCGGGCGAAGCTCTGCAGAACGAGGAACACGCCGGTCACGTTGATGTCGAGGACCCGCCGAAAGTCGGTGATGTCGTAGTCGACGACGTTGCTGAAGTGGCCCTGGTAGCCGGCGTTGTTGAACAGAAGGTCGGCCGTGACGTCCTGCGCGGCCAGATCCTCGAAGGCGCTTCGGACGGCGTCGGCATCGGTGACGTCGAACACCAGAGTCACTGGCGTAGCGGTCGCATTTGCCTCGGCGCATCGTGCCGCTGCTACCTCGACTGCGTCGGTCACATCGGCGAGGACAACCCGTGCTCCGGCAGCGGCCAAACGAACTGCGGTTGCACCACCGATATCGCCGGCCGCGCCCGTGACGATTGCTGTCCGACCAAGGAAGGGTTGGTTGGTGAGGCTCGCTTCGGGGCGTCTGGCTGGGGGCAGGTCCGGGGTGGGTGGGGTGGTCATCGAGAATCCGTTCTAGTTCGACGGGCGCGTGCCGAGCTGCACCCCGGCCTACGGTGCCGTATGGGCCGCAGTCTTGCTCGTTACCGCAGTGCTGACGAACGCCTCTGGGCATCGGTTGGCCTGGAGCGAACGTCGCGGATGGTGGCGTTGGCTTCGGGCGATTCCATCTCGACGAACCCGATCTCTGTTTGGCACTCACCCGCGACTTCGGGCGGCCCGAACTGAGCCGGATCTCTCGGCAGTGGCACCAACCCGGTAGAACTAGAGGCTGATGCTCGATCGACTGCGAGCTGCGCTAGGGCGCGACCGAACCTCTACACCAGCCGACGCGCTGGTGGCTGAACTCGTCGCCGCGCTCGCGCCCGAGCGCGTGCGCAACGACGGCGCCGAACGGTCCCTACTGCAACGCGACGCATCGGTGTTCGAAGGTGGGGTGGCCGGACCGGTGTGCTTCCCGACGTCGGTCGAGGAAGTGCAGGCCATCATGCGCATCGCGGCCAAACACGAGCGGGGAGTCGTGCCGCGGGGAGCGGGTACCGGTCTGGCCGGTGGCGCCATTCCGCTCGGCGCTCCGGTCGTCGTGGCCATGACCAAGATGAACCACATTCTCGGGGTCGATACCGAGAACCGGGTGGCGTGGGTCGAACCCGGGGTGATCAACCTCGATCTCACCAAGCACCTCGCTCCCTACGGATTTCACTTTGCCCCGGACCCGTCGAGCCAGCAGGTTTGCACGATCGGTGGAAATGTGGCGAACAACTCCGGGGGACCGCACTGCCTGGCCTACGGGGTCACCGCCGCCCACATCGTGGCGCTGGAGGTCGTGGTGCCCTCCGGCGACGTTCTGATGCTGGGTGGCCTCGACGCCGAGCCGGTCGGCTTGGACCTGCGCGGCGCGTTCGTGGGCAGTGAGGGCACGCTGGGTATCGCGACCCGCATCGCGGTGCGGCTCACCAGGAACCCGCCCGCGGTGCGGACGTTGTTGTTGTCGTT
>JABDJW010000314.1 GCA_013002375.1 Acidimicrobiales bacterium
GGTCCGGTTCGCCTAGCTTGGCCTTCGATTGCGAAACCAGGGCGATCGCGGCGAAGGCGACGATGACGCCGACCCAGTTGACGAGGCTGATCGATTC
The DNA here is from genome assembly GCA_013002375.1 of Acidimicrobiales bacterium. Lineage (GTDB taxonomy): Bacteria > Actinomycetota > Acidimicrobiia > Acidimicrobiales > SHLQ01 > JABDJW01. The sequence continues at coordinate 98 of JABDJW010000314.1, forward strand.
GCCCCGCACCAGGCCGACGAACACCGGCAGCACGCCCGAGCTGATGGCCGCGGTGGGGGCCAACAGCGAGATCTGCCCCTCGCTGAACGACCGGTACAGCGCGGCGAACGAGAACGTGGCCGCCGCGCCGCCCACCAGGCCGGCCACGATGTCGGTCGTTCGCACCGACGGCGCGGCGACGAACAAGCCCCCGACCACCAGCCCCATCAGGCTGATCGCCTGGACCCACACGGTCACCCGAAACGGCGATGTCTGCCGGGCCGCGTACCCGCCGGCGAAATCGGACCCGCCGACCACGAGCGCGCCGATGAGCGAGAGGAGGGCCGTCACCCGGTCAGACTAGAAGCGGCGCGAACCGTTTGTTACCTGGACGGGCTCGCCCGACAGATGAACTGGTGTTGGGCGTAAGGCACAGGGTCGAGCACTGCCTCGAGTGTCCAGGGGCTCTGCTCAACGAGTTCGAGCGCGTGCTTCCGTGAGTACAACGACAGCTGGAGGGGAACCTCCGGGTTGCCTTCGCGATAGTCGGGTCGTTCCTCGACCGGGGCCATCGCCGATGGGTCGAGGCCCAACGACAGCAGGAGCGTGTCGATGTACCCATGCCCACCGGGAGTCAGTTCGTCGAGATATGCGGTGAAGTAGAGCCAGGCATCATCGGCTGCCACCGCGTGCGCTCGCTCGAGCATGGCCGCGAAATCATCAGGCGCGAGATGGGTGAAGAGCGAGAAGCCACAGATCAGGTCGTACTTTCCAGCCAGCGGCAAGGGTGAGTCAGCGATTGCGACAGCGGTGTCCGGGTTGTAGAGCGAATTGTGAACGTCGTCATGGACATACGCGAAGCGAGGGTCGTCGACGGTGTCCTGCAGGAAGGCGATCATTTCGCCGTAGACGTCCACCCCGGTGTAGCTCTTCAGAGGAAGATCGAACGTGAGAATGGCCTGCGAGAACCGGACACCACAGCCGAGGTCGAGGAGGTCGGTGTCACCGAGATCGGGACGACCGGTGTCGGCACACATCTTGGTGATCAGATCGATCGAGTGGTCCAGCGATTCGCGCTTGGTCTGCCCGAAGTTCCGAAGGTACGGAGAATGGAATGCCGGTTTGGCGGGGCTTTCGGCCATGTCCGCAGGGTACGACAACAGCGCCGGTTCGCTCCAGCGTCAGGACGAAACCGAAACCGGAGCATCGATGATGCCGACCAGCATGTCGGTCAGGTTGGCTTCGTAGTCTCCGGGGTCGAGATCGACGGGGCCGCCGGTGTCGAGCAACCGGGCCCGCTCGGCCAGCGAGCTCGACATGAGCATGATCAGGCTCACGACCCGCACGCGCCGAACGGCCAGCGGCACCGCGGCAGGCCGTTGCTCGAGCCAATCGAGCGCCCGGTTGACGTGCTCGGGCACCAGCTCGTTGCCCCGCCAATCGGCGAATTGGGTGGTGAGTTGGGCCACCACCCGCAGGTAACGCCGCCCGCTCGGATCGGCCAGGCGGGCCGTCATCGGGCGGACCAGCGCATCGATGATCGCCACCGACGGCGAGGCGGAATCGATGCCGGTGAGCAGCTCGGCCCGTTCGAGATCGATCGGGTCGCCGTGGCGGCGAAGGATCTCGGCCATCAGGCCCTCCCGACCGCCGAAGTGGTAGCTGATCGCCGACGTGTTCTTCTGCTCGGCGGCCTCGGTGATCTCGCGAGTGGTCACCCGCCACACGCCGCGTTCGGCGAAGAGCCGTTCGGCCGCGTCGATGAGTCGAGCGCGGGTCTCGGTGCTGTCGGTGGGCATGGGATCGTCTCGGCTCGCCGAGCAGGAGGCTCAGCCGCCGAGGGGCAACAGCGCGGTCTCGGGGATGATCTCGACGTCGATGCCGTCGGGCAGTGGGTGCTCGAAGTCGGGGTACTGCCGCACCGCGTTCTTGCGGTACTTGGTGGTCGAGTGCTCGGGATCCTTGTCGTATTCGGGGATCACGTGCTTGCCGAACAGTTCGATCATCTCTTCGATCTCTTCGTGCTGCATACCCTCGACCGGCAGGCCGAACACGACCTGGTCGCAACCGACCGACTGGTAGGCCTCGACCTGCTGGGCGACTTCTTCGGGGTTGCCACACAGCATGTAGCCGCCCTCGATCGCCATGTCGAGCATCTCGTCGGTCCAGCCCGGGTCGACCGGTGCGTTGGGCCAGACGATGGCGTCGGGCGATTTGGGCATGGTGTCGTGGTACATGTTCACCATCGTGACCAGGTAGCCGCGGCCCTTGGTCTTGGCGATCTCGCGAGCGCGGTCGCGATCCTCGAGACAGATGCACGCGTTGGTCATCATCACGTTGTTGTTCTGATACTGGCCGATCTGGTCGGTGACGTTCTCGGCCGCTTCCTTGTAGGAATCGACCCGGCCCTTCAGGTTGTGGATCGGCTCGAAGTTGAAGGCGATGGCGCCGATGCCGTGGCTGCCGGCCTTGGCGAAGGTGGCCGGGTTGCCGCACGCGACCCAGATCGGCGGATGGCCGAGGCCATAGGGCTTCGGCAGGATGTTGTGGGGTGTCGGCACGTTGAAGTGCTCGCCGTGGTGCTGGTAGTCCTTGACCTCCCACATGCGGGGGATCTCGTGGATGACTTCGTCCCACATCGCCTTGGTCTCGCTGGCCTCGACGCCGTTGAAGGTGCGGAGCTCGTGGCTGCCGGCGCCGCGGCCGGTGCCGAATTCGAAGCGGTTGTTGGTGACATGATCGAGCATGGCGGCCCGCTCGGCGAACCGGACCGGGTGTTCCTTCGTGGTCGGGAAGCTGGTGATCGCCGAGCCGACGTGAATCTGGGTGGTTTGCGCCGCGACCCAACCCATGACCGGCGCGGGGGCCGACATGTGGCTGTACTCGACGAGGCCATGGTGCTCGCCGAACCAGGCGTACTTCCAGTTGTGCTTGTCGGCCAGGACCGCGTACCCGGCTTCGCGCATGATCTCGGTGTGTTCCATCTCCGAGTCGTGGGCGGCGGGCCCGGGGATGTAGCCGTTGCTGAAGATTCCGAACTCCATGGTGTGCTCCTGTCGTTCGCCTTGGTCGAATTCGTGGAATTAATGTATGTCATTAGATTCGAACGGTCAACGTCACGGTGCTCGGTTTCGAGCACGACGGACCGCGTAGTATGCGGCGGTGCCCATTCGCTCGCACCTCCAGCGACTCGGCCGTCGGCTGACTGCGCCGCAACGGCCACTACCGAGCTTTGTGGTCATCGGTGCCATGCGCAGTGGAACGACATCGTTGTTCGACTATTTGAGCCAACACCCGCACGTCGATCCACCGACCCGAAAAGAGATCCACTACTTCGATCTGCATTACGAGCGCGGTCTCAACTGGTACCGCGCCTTCTTTCCCTGGGGGCGCCCCGGTGTGATATCCGGCGAGGCCTCGCCGTCGTATCTGACCGTCCCGTCGGTGCCGGAGCGGCTGGCCGCCACCCTGCCTGATGCGAAGCTCATCGTCAGCTTGCGCGATCCGGCACAGCGAGCGGTGTCGCATCACAGCTTGCGGACCAAACTTGGCTACGAGCACCGCTCGCTCGACGAAGCGCTCGCCGATGAGTTGTCTCGCATCGACCGTGAAGGCCAATCGCTTCCGGACATCGTCACCCGAGTGACCGACATCGACTATCTCGTCGCCGGTCACTACGCCGAGCAGTTGGAGGCCTGGTTCGCGCACTTTCGTCGCTCGCAGTTCTTGATCGTTGACGCTCATGATCTTTTCGCCGACGCCGGCCGGGTCTATGAACGGGCCCTCCGCTTTCTCGGTCTCGACGCCCACGAGCCGCCGTCTTTCGACCAGCTCAACACTGGCGGCGACCGGTCGTTCGGACCCGACACGGAACGGATGTTGGCCGAGTACTACGCCGACCACAACCGGGCGTTGGTTGCCCTGCTGGGCCAACCCATGTCGTGGACCGGCGGCAGCTAGTACCCGCGATCCGGGCTGGTGCCGTTCTTGTCGAACGCGGGGAGGAACTTCGAGAGCGGTAGTCTGGACTTCAGGCCGAGGAGGAGAACCGGGTTGTTCAATTGGCGTCGAATGTCGCCGTTTCGTCGGTCGACGACGTACCAGCTCGACCTCTCGAGGTTTCCGCGCCGGCCCGAGGCCGAGCACCAGCGGCACGGGCTGACCCGAATCGCGAAGGCCGATGCCACGGTCACCGATCCGCGGCCGATCACGATCGTCGTTCCGGTCTACAACGCACCCCGGGACGTGCGGGTTTGCCTCGAAAGCGTGGTGGCCAACACGGCTCACCCCGGGGCCCGATTGCTCGTTGTCGACGACGCCAGCCCCGACCCCGCAATCGCGCCGATGTTGGCCGACTTCGCGGCTCGCTACGAACGCGTCGAGGTGGTCACCAACGAGATCAACCTCGGGTTCCTGGGCACCTGCAACCACGGCTTCGCCCTCACCGCCTCAGCCGATGTCCTGCTGCTCAACAGCGACACGGTCGTGCCGCCCCGGTGGCTGATGGGCATGAGCCTGGCCGCTGCCGAATCCGAGGTCGGCACGGTGACCGCGTTGTCGAACAACGCCTGGGCCTTCTCGGTGCCGGCGGTCAACTTCAACGAGATGCCGGGCCCGATCGATCCGGTCGGCCGGGCGATCCGACAGACCAGCGAGCGCCGATACCCCGAGACACCCATGGGGCACGGTTTCTGCTTGTTGATCAAGCGAGAGGTTCTGGATGCCACCGGAGGGTTCGACCCGGTGTTCGGTCGCGGCTACCACGAGGAAACCGACCTCTCGATGCGCGCTGCTGCGGCCGGGTGGCGTCACGTTGTCGACGACGCCACGTTCGTCGAACACACCGGCTCGGTTTCCTTCTCGGGCGAAAAGGCCGACCTTCTCATCGCCAATCGCGCCATCATCGACGACCGCCACCCCGAGTACGGTCCGCGCTCCGAGCAGTTCTTGGTCAGCGACGAGATGGCCGCGGTCCGAGCCCGGGTCGATGCGCTCTGGAACGCCGCCATTGGCGCGACACGACCGCGGGTGCTCGTCGTCGGAGGTCCAGTGGTCGAATTGGCCGCGCCGGCTGCCGATCTGGCGTGGCTGACCCTCGCCGTCGAGGGTTCGATGGCGTCGGTGGCCGATGAGCAGCGCGACGTGGTGGACCGGTTCGAACTGGCCGATGCGGGCAACGGACTCCTGGCCGTCGTGGCCGACCTGGCCGCCAACTACGGCATCGAGGCGCTGGCCCTCGTGCCCGAGGGCGGGCTGGAGGCCGACGCCGCTCGCCAGGTCGATGCCGCCGCGATCGCACTCGGCTTGCCGGTGCTCGACAGCGATGCGGCGCGGGTGGAGTTCGAGCAAGCTCGCAAACAGGCGCGAGTCTTCGCGCCGCGTTCGGCTAGTCGAACAACTCGGACGCCATCGCGCCAGCCGAGGTAGAGCCGTCGGCGGCCGCAGTGCGCCCCTTCACAACCCGCGAGAAGCCGAGTTCGTCGCACACGGCCGCTCCGTCGTCGGCTCCGGGATCGACCCACGCCATCGCCGAGGCGCGGTCGACGCCGAGGCGGGTGGCCTGGTCGGCGACAAACTGCGCGAAGTCACGGTGCTCGGGCAGTCGTTCGCCGGTGAAGGGATCACGGTTGGAGTCCTCGAGCTCGCGAAACAGCATCGTGCGATGCGCCACGTTGGCCCGGTCCGCGAGCTCCAGCCGACGGTCGACGACGGCCTGAACCAGCTCGGCGTCGTTGGCCTCCGTCGCGAGGCGGGCGAGAGCAGTGGCCGCCAGCGGCTGGTCGATGATCAAGACCGACCGCACCCGAGGGTCTTCGCCCAACGCCAGCAGCTCTTCGCCGATCACCGCCGGCGCGCCGGATGATCCGGCGAACACGATCAGATCGGTGCCGGACGGGTCGGGTCCGGTCTCTTCGGCATCGGGTCGGGCCGAATTCTCGCGGTGGAACCGGCGGCGATGGAACCGGTACGCGGCCCGGGCATGGTCGAGCACCGGACCTACGAACGAGGCGAAGGTTTCGCGGGGGATGTCGTCGGCCAGGGCGGCCAGCAGTTGCAGGCGGGCGCCGTTGACCGTGTTGGAGAACTCGGCGCGGAACAGGGCCTTGCGGTCGATGGCGGCCTGGGCGTCCTCGGCCTCGCGAAGTTCCAGCAGCCGTTGGGCCAGTGCCGGGGCATCGTTGGCCCGCAACACCACGTTGGGCGGTAGGTCGTCCATCGGTGGAACATCGGTGGCGACCACCGGCAGTCCCATCGAGAGACCGTCGGCGATCTTGGCTGGGATCTGGAACTGGCTGATCGGATGCTGGGGATCTTGCATCAACACGATCGCGTCGCAGCCGGCCAGCCACACCGGCACCTCCGAAAAGGGCACCAACGGGTGCGATACCACCCGGGCCCGGCTGGTATCGACGCCGAGCTGACCGGTGCTGCCGACCACATGCAGCACGAAGTCGTCGTCGAGCAAGCCGAGTGCCTCGACGATGACGTCCAGCCCCTTGTGGGGCCGAGGTGTGCCCATGAACAAGATGACGAAGTCGCGCTCGTTCGCGCCGAGCAGCTCGCGCCCGTGGGCCCGGAGCTCGTCGGACATCTCGAAATCGTGTTCGTCGCGGGCGTGGCGGATGATCGAGCCGCCGAGATGCCGCTGCAACGCAACGTTGGACACGGTGCGTACGGGTGCGTCGAGACCCAAGGCGATGCCCAGAGCGGTTCCGACTTCGTCCATCGGCCGCTTGAGGGCCTCGAGTTCGTCGGTGCCAACCTCGACCGCGGGCGCGTGATCGCCGACGAACGACTGCTCGTTCTCGTCGATGTCGAGAAGGATCGAACAGTTGTTGGCCCGCTGCAACAGCGCCCCGTAGAGCAACCCCGGAAAGCGCGGCTTGCAGATGTGCAGCAGTTGGTAGTCGCCGGTGGCGGCCGCAACGGCGTAGGCCTGGGCCAGGAAGTCGGTGAGCCCGTGCGCCGGAAAGGTGATCGGCTCGTTCGGGCGGTCGCGCAATGGTGGCCACAGCTCAGAGCCGAAGTCGTCGAACAGGGCGCCGACCATGTCGGTTTCGGCAAAGGTGCTCAGCAGGTCGGCGAGCACGCGGGCGCGCGCCGCCATGTTGTGCGCGAGATCCCAGGCGACGACCGCGGCTCTGGGTCGATCGTGGTCGGTGGCGCGATCGGGTCGGGACAGGCGGCTCGGACCCGAGTCGGATCGGGTGACCAGCGGGGCCAGACGAAGGGGCCGGTTCCACTTGCCGCCCGCCTCGCGCCGGGCCAGCTCCTGGGCCAGAATCCGAGCGTTGGCCACCGCGCGCTCGCGGCGCAAGTCGTCGTCGTTGGTCATCGGGCCAGTGCTTCGACCAAGACGAATCCGAGGGCCCGACCCTCGTGACCGACGGGCTCGGGGTACGACGCGTGCAGCTCGAGCGCGATCTGGTCGACCGGGCGATCCGAGTTGAACAGCTCGACGCGGGTGGTGGTGCCCCGCCCGAGCACGGCGACGTCGATAGTGGTTCGGCGCCCGACGGTGGCCACGACGGCCAGCTCCTTGGGGCCGGCATCGGATTCGGGGAGGTAGGCGTCGATGGTGATGACGCGAGCGCCGTCGACCTGGAGTGTGCTGTCGACGGGTATCCAGCCGTCCTCGTCGACAGGCGTCGACCACGACACCACCGGGCGACGCGGGCGGGGGGTGATGGGCAGTCGCGTGAGGGGTCGATCGTGGCGACGGCGAAACTCGAGCGTCCAGCCGGCATCGGCGGCTATCGCTGCCACCGCGGGTTGGTCCGAGTCGGTTTCCCACCGGGTGTCGCTGTCGGCCACCTCCAGTGGCAGCAGGCTGAGCAGGAGGTCGACATCACTCTCCGCGCCGGGTCGGTAGAGCCGGTTTTCGTGCTGCACTCGCCACTGATCGGCGCCCGGGTGGAACACGAGCCGAGGCTCGTCGGCCGGACCATTTGCCGACGTCACGTCCGGTGCTGCCGCGCCGCCGGTTGGTCGCCGCGCGAGGCCGCGGGCCCTCCTCACCAAGGGGGCGGCGATAGGACGGACCTTCTGCGTAATTGGAGCGAACCGACCTTCGCGTGGCATCAGGTCGACTGTACGGACAATGCGGGTCGAGCTGCAATTCTCCATCCGGCCCTCGGACTGTCGCTTTGGGGCGTCGAAGCGTTGCCGGCCGAAAGATTGCTCGCAGGACGAGCCCGTCGGCGTCGGTGTACCGTTGCGCCATGACCGACACCACCGAACCACAAGTCTTCCGGGCCAGCTTCAAGACGTTCGAAGAGTCGACCCAGGAAGACTGGGCCAAGATCATTCCTCAGCTCACCCACACCCAGAACCTGGTCGCGGATCGAGTACTCGACATGCTGCGAGCGCTCGAGAACGACTGCGGTGGGTTCCCGGTGAACCGGCTCGAGCACAGTCTGCAAACCGCAACCCGGGCCGAACGCGACGGCAAAGACGACGAGTACGTCTTCTGTGCGCTGATGCACGACATCGGCGACACGCTTTCGCCCTACAACCACCCCGACGTGGCCGCATCGATCGTGAAGCCGTTCGTGTCCGAGGCGAACTACTTCATGGTCAAGAACCATGGCGTGTTCCAGGGCTACTACTTCTGGGACTACATCGGGCTCGATGGCAACGCGCGAGACCAGTTCAAGGACTCACCGTTCTACGACTACACCGACGAGTTCACCGCCAAGTACGACCAGACCGCGTTCGACAGCGACTACAAGTCCGAACCGCTCGAACAC
>JABDJW010000318.1 GCA_013002375.1 Acidimicrobiales bacterium
CACTGGACCGTCGACGACGCGTTCCTGGCCTCGACCTGGCGCTGCCGCTGGGGCGACGGGTGCGTCGGCATCGCCGACGAACCCACCACCGAACTTCAGCAGGGCTGTTGCACGTACGGCGCCGAACTGCTCGACGAAGACGAAGCGATGCGTATCGCAGCCCTCGCCGCGACGATCGAACCCGAGCGGTTCGCGCATCATGACGACGCCGCGGCAAACGGGGTACTGACCCCACTGGCCACGGCCGAAGGCAAACTGCACACCCGCGTCGTCGACGGCGCCTGCATCTTCTTCAACCCGGTCAGGTTCGCCGGTGGCGTGGGCTGCGCCCTCCACCTGGCCGCCGAAACCGACGGTGAATCGGTGCTCGACTGGAAACCGTCGGTGTGCTGGCAGTTGCCCCTGAAGGTCGATCGACTCGGCGCCGACGCGCACCTCCGCGCCTGGCGCCGCGATGATTGGGGCCCGGGCGGCTCGGCCATGGCCTGGTGCTGCACCGAACCGAGCGCCGAGCCCTCCTGCTACACCGACCCCGACGACGCCGACGCGGCCCCGGTCATCGACTCCCTCGCCCCCGAGATCGAAGCGCTGGTGGGCACCGAGGTGTATGTCACCCTGCGGCGCCGGATCGGTGGCTGATCTCAGCCGAGGTGGTTGGTGTCGGCCGCTTCCGGCTGCGGGCTGGCCACCACGACGACGGTGGCGTCGCACTGCTCGAGCACGGTCTCGACGTTGTGGCCGAGGAAGGGCCGGCCATCGACCTTGCGCACGGTGGCGCCCAACACCACCAGGTCGGCGCCAACCTCGCTGGCCGCCTGCACGATGGCCACCGCGGTCGAGGAGTTTTGCTTGATGATCGTGCGGGTTCTGATACCCATACCATCGGCCCGCTCGGTGGCTTCGGCGATGAGTTTGTTGGCCAGCTCGAGCGCGGGATCCTCGTCGTGGGCCACCAGCCGGCCGATCAGTGGAATCGAGGCCATGGCCCCTGCCCGGTTCACGATGTGGGCCAACGTGATCTCGGTACCCAGATCGTCGCTGAGCGAGAACGCGACCTCCTGGGCTGCTTGCGCCGTTTGCGTTCCGGCCACCGGCACCAGCGCCTTGGTGAACACCCCGGGGAGCGGACGATCGAGGTTGCGGGCCCGACGCACGATGATGAGCGGGATCGGGCTGACCATCAACAGGTCGTCGACCATCGGCGACAACAGTCCTTCATCATGATCGACCGCGACCCCCACCACGATCGCGCCGAACCCGAGGCGGGCCTCGGCCGCGATGGCGTCGGCCACCTTGACGTCGCGCACGACGCGGTGCTCGACCTGGCGGTCATGCAGCACGTTCATCACCGGTACCAGCGAATCGACGTCGACCTCGCCGACCGACAAGACGGTGGTCGCGGCCTCGATCGGCCACACGAAGTGCAGGATCTGCGCCGCGGCAATCGAGGCCGGTCCGCCGAGGCTCGGGAGCAACAGCCGCTGATCGCGGACCACGATGTTGCGGGCCAAGGCTTCCTCGCGTTCGAGCCGGGCCTTCTCCTCGTCGGAACCCAGCCAGTCGCGCACGACCCACCGCAACGAGACCGATGCCAGGACGGTGGTGACCAGCGGAACGACGACGATCACGGTGTAGGCGGTGTCGTTCAGCACGCCGAGCGACAGACCGACGGTGGCGATGACGATCTCGAGCGCGCCACGGGCGTTCAGGCCGGCGCCCAGGGCGACCGAGGCCCGTTGGCTCTGACCGGCGGCACGGGCGCCGACGTAGGCGCCGACGAACTTGAAGACCAGGGCGACGCCCAAGACCACCGCGGCCCACACCAGGGTGTCGTCCTCGAAGAGCAGACCGAGGTCGACCCGAAGACCGGCGGTGGCAAAGAAGACCGGCGCCAGGAAGCCCTGGGTGATCGATTCGAGCCGTTCGAGGACTTCGGGCTGCTGGAAGCGGGACCGGTGGAGCAACACACCGGCGACGAAGGCACCGAGCACGGCCTCGATGCCCAGCGCCTGGGTGGCCACGCCGAAGGCCAACATCGAGATGATGACCACGGTGAGCGCACCGTCGACATTGGGCCCGTCGCGACGGACCCGGCGCAGCGACCAGTCGATCGCCCGTTGGCCCAGGGTGAACGCAACGATGCCGAAGATCACCATGCCGCCTACCGTGGTGAGTACGCCCGAGACCGACACCGAGCCCGACGTCGCGATGCCGGCGAACACCGCCAACATCATCCAGCCGACGACGTCGTTGGCCATACCGGCCGCGACGGTGATCTGACCGAAGTCGCGACGCATCAACCCGAGCTCGGACAGAATCTTGGCCACCACGGCCAACGAGGACACCGCCAAGGCGGCCGCCACGAACAAGGCGAACACCAGGCGGGTGGTGTCCTCACCCAGGAACCGGTCGGGCAGCGCGTAGCCGACCATCAACCCGCCGAACAACGGCACCAACAAGCTGAACGCGGTGACGAGCGCGGCGGCCCGGCCGAGCCTTCGGATCAGCTCGAGATCGGTCTCGAATCCGGTGATGACGAGCAGCAACGCCACGCCGACCCAAGCGATGGCCAGCAGCGCCGCCGACTGCACATCGCCATGCTCGGCCGGCAGGAACCACTCGAAACCCGACGGCCACACCCGGGCGAACAGCGACGGCCCGAGCAACACGCCGGCCAGCAACTCGCCGATCACCGACGGAAGCCCGATTCGCCGCATGACCCAGCCCAAGCTGCGAGCCAGCGTCACCAACACCAGGAGCTGTGTCCAGAAGATGAGCAGCTGGTGCTCGTCGATCGGGATGAGCTCGTGGGCCCCGGACGCTTCTTCCGCGAGCATGGCGAGCGGGGAGATCATCGGCACAACCTACGGGGCGCTAGACGGCGAAGTCCGCGAACACCGGCGCGTGATCGCTCGGTGATTCGCCCTTGCGGGCGTTGCGGTCGACCAGGCAGAGTTCGGCCGCGCCGGTCATCGACGCCGATGCCAACACCAGGTCGATGCGCATTCCCTTGCGTTTGTGGAAGTTGCCGCCCCGGTAGTCCCACCAGGAATACAGCTCGTCGGCGTCATGGAATTCCCGGAACACGTCGGTGAGGCCCCAACCACAGATATCGGCCAGCGCGTCGCGCTCGGGCTGGCTGACGTGGGTGGCGTTCTCGAAGTCGGTCGACGATGCATAGTGATCGCGGGTCTCGGGCGCGATGTTGAAGTCGCCGACCACGACCACGTTGTCGCCCGGATCGGCGTTGGCGTCGAGATCGGCCCGCAGCCGCGCCAGCCAGGCCAGCTTGTACTGGTAGTGATCGTGGTCGATGGCCCGACCGTTCGGCACATAACAACTCGCCACCCGAACACCGTTGCACGTCGCCCAACACACCCGGGCCTCCGCGTCGGGTGCGCACCCGTCGGCGAAATTGGCCCGCGGGTCGTCGAGACCGACCTTGCTGAGGATCGCGACCCCGTTCCACTGGCCCTCTCCGTGATGAAACGACTCGTAGCCCAGCTCGGCGAACTCACCGGCCGGAAAGGCATCGTCGCTCATCTTGGTTTCCTGCATGCACAAGACATCGGGCTCGAAAAGACCGAGCCACTCCGTGACCCTCGGCATACGAGCATTCAGCGAGTTCACGTTCCAGGTGACGATACGCATTGGCCGCGAATCTAGCGGCTGGATGACGCGCCGGGTGGTTGCGCCCGCCGAATCATCGCCGAGCAGCACTGGGTCGATCTGCACGCGATGCGCCGCTGTCCGTAGACTACGGCCGTGACCGACAGCAACCCCGAGTTGTCCGCGGCCTCCAGCGTGGGGCCCAACGCCTGGCTCATCGACGAGATGTTCGAGCGCTATCGCGCCGACGCGTCCTCGGTGAGCGAGAGCTGGCAGGAATTCTTCGCCGACTATGGCGACGAACGGCCCTCGAGCGTCTCCGCACCACCGCCGATGGCCGCCGCCAATCCGGCGCCCGCCCCACCGGCCGTCGCGCCGGCCGCCAATGGCAGCAACCCGGCCGCTGCGCCCACGACCAGCCCCAACGGCAGCGGTGCCGCGACGCCGGCAGCAGCCGCGACGGCACCCACCCCACCCAGCGGGCCGACCGAGCCGGCCGAGCCCGAGGGCAAGCCACTCCGGGGGGCGGCCGCTCGCATCGTGGCCAACATGGAGGCCAGCCTCGACGTTCCCACCGCCACGTCGTTTCGCGAGATCCCGGCCCGCTTGCTCGAAGTCAACCGCTCGGTGATCAACGGGTACCTGCGGCGCACCCGCAGCGGCAAGGTCAGCTACACCCACATGCTGGGCTACGCCGTCGTCCGCGCCATCGCCGACACCATGCCCGTGATGAACTCCACCTTCGTCGACGGCGATCCGCCCCGGGTAGTGCGCAACGACCACATCGGCATGGGTCTGGCCGTCGACGTCGAGAAGCGTGACGGCAGCCGCACGTTGTTGGTCCCCTGCATCCGGGACGCCGACACCCTCGATTTCCGCGGCTTCGTCGACTCCTACGAAGAACTCATCCGCAAGGTGCGCTCCAACAAGCTCTCGCCGGACGACTTCAGCGGTGTCACCGTCAGCCTGACCAACCCCGGCACGATCGGCACCGTGCAGTCGGTGCCGCGGCTGATGCCCGGGCAGGGCCTGATCGTCGGCGTCGGCAACATCGACTACCCCGCCG
>JABDJW010000319.1 GCA_013002375.1 Acidimicrobiales bacterium
TTGCGCAACACCCGATCGAGCGAGGTTCCGGTGAACGGGGTGAGGCCGTGCAGCCGGGGCATGTCGATGTCGGCCGGCTCGACGCCGAGTTCGGGGATGACCTCGGCCGCGGCCGAGCCGTCGACCATGGCTCGGGCCGATTCCGCGGTGGCGGTCAAAATGCGGGCGTTGTTCTTGCGGCCGGCGCCGTCGGAGCGCGAGATCGCCCGACAGTGCACGACCCGGGCACCGGCCGTGCGGGCCCCGCGCACCACCGCGGCGACGTTGTCGATGACGCCGGTGGAAACCATCAGATCGCGCAGCTCGGTCATCATGGCGAGGTCGCCGGTGACGCCGCGCTGCATCTCCATTGCGATGACCGCAGTCGTCGGCGGTGCGAGGAGGTCAGCGAGCGCGGGAGCCATCAGCCGGCTCCGGGGTGTTCGGGTTGGTCGGCCCACCACTCATCGAGCCGCTTCTCGAGCAGATCGCGCTCGAGGGTGCCTTCGGCCCGCTTCAGCTCGAGCAGGTACTTGACGGCTCGGCCGACGACCGGTCCGGGCGGGAGATCGAGGTAGGCCATGACCGCGTTGCCGTCCATGTCGGGGCGTTCGGCGGCGCGACGGTCGGCCTCGGCCAACTCGGCGATGCGGGCCTCGATACTGTCGACATGCTCCTGCAACTCGAGCCGCTTGCGGGGATTACGGGTCGTGCAGTCGCACCGCACCAAGATGTTGAGCTTGCCCAGGAGATGACCGGCATCGCGGGCGTAGCGGCGCACCGCGGAATCGGACCACCCGTCGGCATACCCCTTGAACCGGCCCGAGATCCGGACCAACTCGCTCACATCATCGACGAGTTGTTCGTCGTATCCGAGCTCGGTGAGCCGCTTTCGCGCCATGCGGGCACCGACCGCTTCGTGATGCCGGAAGGTCACGCCATGCTCGTCGATGCGGCGGGTCTTGGGCTTGCCGATGTCGTGGAAGAGCGCCGACAGCCGGACCTCGAGATCGGCCGGGGTGTTGCCGACCACGGCGATGGTGTGGCTGAGTACGTCCTTGTGCTTGTGGATCGGATCCTGCTCCATGCGCAGGGCATCGAGCTCGGGTACGAGTCGTTCCATGCGGCCATCGTCGACCGCGGCCCACAGCGCCCCGCGGACATCGTCGGCCATCACGATGGCGGTGAGTTCGGCCGCGGTGTCGGCGGTCGGCGGAGGCGAAGAGGTGGCAGCCATGAACGGATCAAGTGTAGAGGTGTACCCATGATTCTCGATTCGTTTCGCCTTGACCAACGAGTTGCCATCGTCACGGCAGCCAGCAGCGGCATCGGTGCCCGCACCGCGATTGCACTCGCCGAGGTCGGCGCCAGCGTGGTCGTCGGCGCCCGCCGGGCCGATGCGCTGGCCGATGTGGTCGAACAGATCGAGGCCGTCGGTGGCCAGGCGCTGCCGGTCGCGGGCAGCCTGGCCGATCGCGACGGCATGGCCACGCTGGTCGATCGCACCGTGGCCGAGTTCGGCGGGATCGACATCGTGGTCAACAACGCCGGCGGCTCGATGCCGCGGGCCTTCCCCGACGAGACCGAGCAGGCCTTCGAGCAAGCGTTTCATTGGAACGTCACCACTGCGTTCAACCTGACCCAGCTGGCCCTCCCCCACCTGCTCGAACGGCCCGGGGCATCGGTGGTGAACATGGCGTCGGTTGCGGGTCAACACGCCAGTCGCGGATTCGCGGCCTACGGCACGGCCAAGGCGGCGATGATCAAGCTGACCAAACACCTGGCCGCCGATCTCGCGCCCAAGGTGCGGGTGAACGCGGTCGCCCCCGGCGCCATCCGCACGCCGGCCCTCGAGGGTGTGCTCAACGACGACCTCGAAAAGGCAATGGCCGACGGCACACCGATGAAGCGCATCGGCGAGGTCGACGACATCGCCGCGGCCGTGCTGTACCTGGCGTCACCCGCGGCCGGCTACGTCACGGGCGAATGCCTCGCCGTCTCCGGCGGCATCCAAGGCTCCAACCTCGAGATGGGAATCCCGGATCTGTGAGCGCTATTCCAGCTCGATGTTGGCCCGGGCGCGGACCAGGTCGACGTGCCCCCGACCATCGATGGCCCTCGCTTGCACGGTGTAACGGCCGGCCGGCAGGGCGATCGAGGTGTACTGGAAATCGGATCCGCTGCCGCCGGGATTGGTCAGGAAGCCATCGACCCACTGCGGATTACCGATCGTGCCGTCCTGGCGCGGACCCTGGCCGGTGTCGCGGTTGCGAATGAAGATCTGCACCCGGCTGACCGAATTGTCGTCGAAGATCCGACCACCGACGGCGATCGGGCCGGCCGGTAGCACCGCGCCCTCGGTCGGCGTGTTCATCTGGGTGGTCGGATCGGCGTCGCCGGGGTACACGAAGCAGGTGCAGCGGGCCCCGCTCACGCTCGGATCGTATTGGCCGACCGAATCCTGGGCGTAGACGTAGACCTCGTAGCGGCTGGCTGCGACGTCGACGCCGAAGCTCCAGTTGACCGAGGTGGCGCCGGGGTTGTCGACGGTGGTGTCGAGCAAGACCAAGGAGTTTCGGTACACGCCATCGGCATGCAGGTACCGCTTGGCGACCCAGTCGTAGATCACGACCTTCACCGCGGCCACCCCGTTGTCGTCGGTCGCCGTACCGGCCAGATCGAGCCGGAGTTGCTCGATGTCTTGATCGGTCCGGGGGTTCGACGTGAGCACCGTGTCGGGCTGGGCATCGCCCGGTACGACCAGGTTGATGTACTGGCTGGCCTGTTCCTGCCAGACGTTCTCGACCAGGTTGGTGTCGACGGCGCGGGCAAGGATCCGGTATCGGCCGGCCGGGAGATCCGGCGTGGTGTAGGTCCAGGTCACCGAGGTGTCGCCCTGCACGCTCACCGGCACGTCGAAGAATCGGGCCGGCCCGATGAAGCCGCCCGGTAACGGGCCGGTGCGATCGACTTCGTTGCGCACCATCACGCGCACCTTCTGCACACCGAAGTCGTCGGTGGCGGTGCCGGTGAGGGTGAAGCTGCGGTCGGTGATGCTGATCTCGTTCGCGGGCGAGGTGATCGCGATCGCAGGCGGGTTGTTGCCGGGCTGGATGACGTAGCTGCGGCGGGCGTCGCTGGGATCGGCGTTGCCGTTCACGTCGATGGCCTTGACCACGACCCGCCAGCGGCCGCTCGGCAGCGTGGTCGAGTAGCTCCAGCCGGTGCCGGTCGCGCCCGGCGAATCCAGCACCGTCGGGTAGTCGGCGTAGGCGCCGATGCTGCCGTCGGGCCGAAGGTACCCGAGGTTGTCGCGGTCGTAGAACGCGATCTTGACCGCGGCGACGCCGACATCGTCACTGGCCGAGCCCGAGAACGTGACGTCGTTGCTGGTGAACACGGTGCCGGCCGGGGGGTTTTCGAGCACGGTGTCGGGCGGCGTGATGTCGCCGGCCGACTGCACCGTGAAGCGCACGCTGGCTTTGACCGGATCGCGGTCGCCATCGACGTCGAAGGCCCGGGCCCGGACTCGATAGTCGCCGCCCGGCAGCGATGCGGTGTAGTTCCAATCGCTGGTGGTGCCCAGGTTGTTGGTGAGGTTCACCACGATGTTCTGGTACGCACCGAGCGTGCCGTCGCGACGCAGCCACTGCTTGGTGTCGACGTCCTGCACTTCGATCTGCACCCGATCGATGCCATCGGGGGCAGTGGCGCGCCCCGCGAACAGAATCGGCGATGTCTCGGTGTAGACCCGGCCGGCCCGCGGCTCGTCGATGAAGGTGTCGAGTTCGTCGGCGCCGCCGACGTTCTGGAAGTCGAGGATGCCGTGGCGCCCGACCTCGTTGCCGCCAATGCGGCTGCCATCGTGACCGACGAGCAGACCCCGTTCGATGACGGTGACGGCCTCGACGCCGTGGAAGCCGCTGGCGCCAGGGTCCCAGTTGAGCGATTTGCCGGTCGCGATGTTGAGGGCACCGAGTTGCTCGCGGGCCACGACTTCATCGCCGAGCACGGTCGGCCCGAGGCCTTGGCCGGCGCCGTAGTTGATGTCGGGATCGCCCGGGAAGGGATCGGTGGAGCCGGGTGCCTCTTGGTACTGGAAGTGGCCGCCGACGTACACCGCCGATTCCGAGATGTCGACGGCATACATGCTGTCGAAGTGGCGCGAGACCCAGTCGGGCTGCTGGTTGTCACCGCCGCTCCTGAAGAACTTCACCGCACTGTCGTTGGTCGGCGGATTGTCGCCGCCGGTCGCGACCAGCACGAAGAACGAATCGTCGGGCGAGAGGGCACCGTCGGTCACCTGCACCTGGCCACCGGTGTTGGGCAGTTCGTCCTCGTAGAGACGAGTGCGCCAGGGCAACAAGGTTGCGGTGGGCCCGGACACGTCGATGAGCGCGGCACCGACGCGCCGTTGACCATCGACGTCGAGCGCGGTGTGGACGGCGAGCAAGGTGTTGTTGTCCGACGTGAGATCGAGGCTGAACACGTTGACCTGGCCACCGCGACCGATCGGGCCGGTGAGCGGAAGGTTGAAGCCGGAATCGACCTGACCGGTGGTGGCATCGACCGCCGCGAGATGGAGACGGGATTGCCCCTTGATCACCTTGAAGTTGCCGCCGACGTACAGCTTGCCGTTGCCGATGGCGAGGGACTGCACGGCCGAGAACGCGTTGGCGCTGAAGGTGGTGTCGAGCGAACCGTCGGCGTTGAGCTTGGCCACCTTGCGTCGGGTGGCGCCGTCGACGTTGGTGAACTTGCCGCCGATGTAGACCGCATCGCCGTTGGGTGCGGAAACCGCAACGGCGACTTCGCGATCGACGACCGGCCGGAAGTCGGTGTCCAGCTGGCCGGAATCGAGGAAGTAGGCCGCGACGTACGGCTGGTCGTAGGTGACGCCCCCCTGTTCGATCTGGGTGAACGTGCCGACGACGACGATACGGTTACCGACCTGCTCGGCGTCGGTGACCGTGCCGTCGAGGACCTTCGGTGTGTCGGTGCGGGTCTGCTGGGGAACCAGCGAATCGGCATGGGTTGCCGCGCCGGCCGCGGTGATCGGCACGAAGGTGACAAGGGTGGCCAGCAACGCAAAGATGATGGCCATCGCGCTGGCGCGCGGATTGTTCGTTGTCCGCCGGGGACGCAACATGCTGGGAAGCCTCAGTTGGGTAGATGAGAGATACACGAAGTAAATCGTCGAAGCATGAGAGTACTCAAGAGTCGCCCGAAAGGGAAGAAATACTTCAGTTGGGGGTAGAACCAGCCGAAGATGGTTCTACCAGTGCGAGTGGAGGCCTCCGCGCCACGGCCTATCCGCTCAAAGACGCGCCCATCATAGGCGGATCAGGGCTGCTCTGGACCACCCGGACGCCCGACGGGCCGGGAACACTCCAGGTGGTGCAACTACGGAACGATCCAGCGGAGGGTGCGATCTTGCGACTTCGGGCCTGGGGGCCGGGCACCGACCGGGTGTTCGAGCAGGCGCCGAAACTCCTGGGTTCCGAGGACGATCGCAGCACGTTCAAGCCCCAGCACGACATCATCGCCGATGCCCACCGGCGCAATCCCGGCTTTCGGATCGGCCGCACCGACCGGGTGCTCGACGCACTGGTCCCGGCGATCCTCGGTCAGAAGATCCAGTCGAAGCTGGCCAACGAGTCGCTCCGCAAGCTCAGTTGGTATTTCGGCGAGCGAGCACCGGGGCCCCACAAGCTCTGGCTGCAACCGACACCCGAACGGCTGGCCGAGCTGCCGTTCCACGACTGGCACCGCATCAACGTCGAGCGGAAACGGGCCACGATCATCCGGCGGGCCGCCGAGCGGGCCAACCGGATCGAGGAGTGCGCGTCGATGACACCGACCGATGCGGCCCGTCGACTCCAGGCCTTCGCCGGCATCGGCCCGTGGACGACCGCCCGCACCCTGATGCCGGCGATCGGCGACGCCGATTCGGTCATGGTCGGCGACTTCCATTTGAAGAACACGGTCAGCTGGGCGCTGGCCGGCGAGCCCCGGGGCACCGATGAACGCATGCTCGAACTGCTCGAGCCCTACGCCGGCCACCGCGGACGGGTCACCATGCTGCTCAAGATGGCCGGGGTCAAAGCACCGGCCTACGGCCCCCGCCTCAGCCACATGCACTTCGAAGATCGCTGAGCCGCCAGAACAAACGCCGCCAGAACAAACGTCGCCGGAATAGCGAGCCGGAATGGCGAAGCGGAATAGCGAAGGGGCCCCCGGCGTTGTGCTGAGCAACGGCATCCCAAGGAGGATCCATGCAAGAAAACCCCTTCCACACCCGTTCAATCGCCGCCGCCGAGCGCGCCTTTCGCCTCCGCACCCGCGCCGATGAACTCGCCGATACCCCCGCCCTCGCACCCCTCGAAGTCGCGGTCAAACGCCGGGCTGCCGAGCTCGAACTCGAGTCGTACCTCATGGACGAACTGGCCGTCCTCGCGCCGGCGGTCGAGTACGCCGAAGCGGCCTAGCCGAAACCGAGCCAACCGGACCGGGCGGGCAGCGCCGCCGGCCAGGGTCTACGATGACAAGCCGTGATGACTACGGCCTCGAATCCATCAACGCCCACCGTCGCCCCGATCGAGACGCCGACGGTCGACCCGCTGCACGACAACGTCGAACCGGGCGATCATGAGCGGTTCGCCCACTATGTACAGAAGTCGAAACTGACGGGCGCCATGGTCAACGGAACGCCGGTGCGGGCGCTGTGCGGCAAGGTCTGGGTGCCCAGCCGCGATCCCGGCCGATTCCCGGTGTGTCCCGAGTGCAAAGAGATCAAAGCCAAGCTCACCCGCTAGGCGGGGGCCGCGCCCGGTGAAACTCCTGGCCATGGCGGTGTTCGAGGGCGTGATCTACAACGCGCGTCTGCTCGACGACGGCGCGCCCGATCGGCTGACCCTCACCGTCGATGCCGTCCTACGGCCCGGCGATGCCGACGAGGGCCCGCTGTTGATGCCCGTTCCCGAGCTGATCGTCCTGATCGGCAAGCCGGCGGCCGATCGGCTCCTTCCGAAGTACCGGGCCGAGGGCCGCATCATCAGCCACCAAGGCGTAGCCCACCTCAGCTTCCCCTTCTGGGAGCCTGGGTAATCCCGCAGCCGGGAGCCTGGCGATGTGGACCAAAGACTCTGGATTCCAGGTCACTTGCCCGCGGACGCTGGGCTGGATGCTGAGTGAACGACCGTTTCTACTTAGGCGGGGACGCACCCCGACGAGGCGGGCGATTCTCACGGGTGTCGTCGCGTGCGGGCTGCTATTTGCGGCAGGATGTGGCGGCGACGACTACCGCACTGGGCCCGCGCCGGACGAGGAATCGGCAGTCGTCGCTACGCCAACGACGCTGATGCCGCTACCCGAGCCGGTGTCCGGAAGCGTCGGTGAGTGGATCGAGTTGGGTAGTACTCGGGTAGTCGTTCGAGGCGGCACATTCGTT
>JABDJW010000332.1 GCA_013002375.1 Acidimicrobiales bacterium
ACCAGTACCTCACCGTCGTCGACCCGCAGCTCGACGCCGGCGAGCGGGTAGCCATCGTAGACGACGCCGCTGCCGGTCTCGGTCAGTCCGTACGTCGCCACACAGTTCGCGGGGCGGTCGGCGGGGATCGCGGACCCGCCGAGCAATATTCTGCGGAAGGCAGTGGGGTCGACCCGGCCGAGGGTGGCCACCACCAACGAAGTCAACGTTGCCGGTGACCGGGCGACGGCGCCGGCATCGAAGTGGGGCAGGACGGTCAGCGGGGTGCCGGTGTGCAGTGCCCGAGTGACGACCGACAGTCCACCGACGTGCGCGAGCGGCAGGCAGGCCAGCCAGTGGTCGGCGGCGGGATCGACCGCGAGAGCGTTCGAGGTGGCGCGAGCCGAAGCCTCGACCGATTCGTGGGTCAAGACCACACCTTTTGGGCGTCCGGTGGTGCCGCTGGTGGCCATCACGAGGGCATCGCCGGGTTCGACCGGGCGGGCGCCGGGCAGCTCGGTCCGGCCGCTCGGTTCGACGACCGCGGCCGGTCGCAGCTGCTCGAACAGCGCTTGTCGAGCCGGGCCGGGTAGCCGCAGATCGACCGGCAGCACGGCATCACCGGCGTCCCACGCCCGCTGCAGTTCGGCGACGAAATCGGGGCCGCCGGGCAGGGCCAGTGCAATCAGCTGGGGCATCGGCCCGACGCTAGAGCAGCAAGGCGTCGGTGACGATGTCGACCAGGGCCGGCCCGGGATGGGAGAACGCCGCGTCGAGGGCGTCGTCGAGCTGGGCTCGTTCGGTGACTCGGATGCCCTTCACCCCGCAGAGCTCGGCGAACGCGGCGAAATCGGGGTTGTGGAGCGAGGTCTGCCACACGTCCCATTCGGCGGCGCGCTGTTCCTTGGAGATCTTGCCCAGTTCGCTGTTGTTGAGCAGCACATGGGTGATGTTCATCTCGTATTTGGCCAGCGTGGTGAGCTCCATGGCGTATTGGCCCAAGCCGCCGTCGCCACTGACCGACACCACCGGTCGCGCCTCGCCGACTGCGGCCCATGCGCCCATCGCGGCCGGCAGGGCGAAGCCGATCGAGCCGAGGTAGCCGGACAGGAGCACGTCGTTGTCGCCGGTCTCGAAGTAACGGCCGAACGAGTACGTGTTGTTGCCGACATCGGCACAGATCACCGCGTGATCGGGAATGCGCCGGGTCAAGGAGTCGAAGACCGCCGCAGAGTTCAGGCCCTGGCCCTCGTCGTCGCCGAGGCGAGCCTGCTTCTCGGCCCGCCACAACGCCCAGCGTTCGGCGACCTCGGAGCGGTGGTCGACACACCGGAGATCGGCGGGCAAGGCCTCGGCCAGGGCTCGGGCGGTCACGCCGACGTGGCCCTGCACCGGCAGGTCGACCGAATGAAACCGGCCGAGGCTCATCGGGTCGTAGTCGACCTGGATGAGCGGCTTGTACTCGGCGATGCCGGTGTGATTGGCGAAGGAGGCCCCGAACACGACGAGCAGGTCGGATTCGTTCATGAACCACGAGGCGATCGGTGTGCCGGAACGCCCGAGCACCCCGCATCCCAGTTCGTGACGATCACTGATCAGTCCTTTGGCCTTGAACGTGGTGGCGACCGGAGCGCCGACGCGTTCGGCCAGCGCGATGACCGCGTCCATCTGGTGGCGCGCCCCGTTGCCGACCACGAACATCGGTCGCTCGGACTCGGCGATCTTGGCGGCTGCGGCGGCGAGTTCGGCCGCCGGTGGCGCAATCTCGCGTGAGCCGACCCGGCCTGTCGGTCCGCCGGCCGGCGCCTCGGGGGCCGGTTGGAATTGCACCTCGTCGGGCAAGACCAGGTGGGCGACGTTGCGCTCGACGATGGCGGTCTTGCAGGCCAGGTTGGCCAGCTCGGCGTGGGACGACTCGGCGGCCACGATCTGGCTGTACGCCGCGACGTCGGCGAACGCCGCGCTGAGGTCGGTGTCCTGGAAGGCGCCGCGCCCGCGCACCTTCGACGGCACCTGGCCGGAGATGGCCAGCACCGGGGCCCGGTCCTCCTTGGCGTCGTACAGACCGGTCAGCAGGTTGGTCGATCCCGGGCCGGCGATGCCGAAGCATCCGGCCACGCCGCCGGTGAGCTTGCCGAACGCGGTGGCCGCGAACGCGGCCGCACCCTCGTGGCGGATGCCGATGTAGGTCAGATCGCCCCGGGCCTCGGCCTTGCGCATGGCATCGGCGAAACCGAGGTTCGAGTGGCCGACCATGCCGAAAACGTGGGTGACGCCCCAGTTGGTCATGGTCTCGACCAGGACGTCCGACACCGTGCGCAGTGTCGGTTCCTCGGCCGGGAGGGACACGTAGACGCCGTCGTCGCGCACCTCGCACGGAAAGCATTCGGGGGCATCGCTGAACCCCTCCGGGGGTTGCCCGGTCAGTGGGTTGTAGTCGTACCCGTGCCAGGGACAGCGCAGCCAGCCCTTCTCGATCGAGCCCTCGCCCAACGGCCCGCCCTGGTGGGGGCACTTGTCGTCGAGCGCGCCGTACTGGCCGTCGTAGTGCGTGACCGCGAGCGTCTGCCGCCCCACCGCGACCGTCTTCACCCGGCCCGCTGGGAGCTCGTCCAGGTCCAGAATGCGGTGTTCCGCCGACGCTGCCGAGTCGGACCCCGGGTTGTCCGCGGCGGTCACTTGACACCTCCGAACGGGATGCCGCTGAGGTCGGCCATGGCCCGGTCGAACGTCGTGAGATCGTCGATGGTGAAATCGGACAACGACTGGTGACCGCAGGCCCGGGCCAGAACCTGCATGAGCTCGACGCTGGCGCCGAAGAAGCGGGCCAGTCGCTCGGCCGCCTCGTCGATGATCAGCCGGGCGCGGAGGTCGGCCTTCTGGGTGGCGATGCCCACCGGGCAGTTGTTGGTGTTGCAGGCCCGCATGCCGATGCAGCCGATGGCCTGCATGGCCGCATTGGAGACCGCGACGGCATCGGCGCCGAGGGCGAGGGCCTTGGCGAAATCGGTGTGGGTGCGCAAGCCACCGGTGATCACCAACGTCACATCGGCACGATCGACCGAATCGAGGTGGCGCCGGGCGCGAGCCAGTGCGGGGATGGTCGGCACCGAGATGTGGTTGCGGAAGATCTCCGGTGCCGCGCCGGTGCCTCCGCCGCGGCCATCGAGAATGATGTAGTCGACGCCGATGTCGAGCGCGGCATCGATATCGGCCTCGATGTGTTGGGCTGACAGCTTGGCGCCGATCGGTATGCCACCCGATTTCTCTCGCACCGCGGCGGCCAGCTCGCGAAAATCGGCCGGCGTGGTGAGATCGGGGAACGTGGCGGGGCTGATCGCGGCTTCGCCCTCGGGCAGCCCGCGAACCTCGGCGATCCGGCCCTGCACTTTGACGCCGGGCAGGTGGCCACCGGTGCCGGTCTTGGCCCCCTGGCCGAACTTGAAATGGAACGCCTGGACCTTGGCCACCTTCTCGAGTGACCAGCCGAATCGGCCCGAGGCCAGCTCGTAGAAGTAGCGGCGGTTCGCCTCCTGCTCTTCGGGCAACATGCCGCCTTCGCCGGAGCAGATACCGGTGCCGGCCAGTTCCGCGCCCTTGGCCAGCGAGATCTTGGCCTCCTGCGACAGCGCACCAAAGCTCATGTCGCTGACGAACATGGGGATGTCGAGGGCCAGCGGTTTCGCCGCGTTCGGGCCGATCGCCACCGCGGTGGTGACCGGCTCGTCGTCGAGCAACGGGCGGCGAGCGAGCTGGGCGGTGACGAACTGGATCGAGTCCCATCGGGGCAGCTCGTGCTGGGGCACCCCCATCGACACGGTGGGGCCGTGATGGCCGGTGGTGCTGAGTCCCTCGCCGGCCAACTTGCGGATGAGGGCGACGGCCGGTTCGTCGGGCGTGCCATGGAGATCCTGATAGGCCCCTTGGTAGGCACCGCGGTCGTAGGCCTGGGGATGTTCCTTCTCCCAGGCCAGGATTTCGTCGACGTCGATCATCACCTGATCGGCCTCGAGCCACGACGAGAACTTGTGAAGCCGCTCACTGTTGTCGTAGCCGGAGATGCCGGTGCGGAAGCAGTAGTCCCAGCTGTGCAGCCCGCAGACCAGGTTCTCGTCGATGATGCGGCCGTCGGCCATCAATGCGCCGCGATGCTGGCAGCGGCCGTGCAGCACGGAGACGTTGTCGTCGAACCGGACGATGACCAAGTCGACGTTGCTGACCAGCGCGCCGGTGGGCTCGCGGTCGGGGAGGGTCGACCAGTCGGCGATGGCCAGAGGTTGCATCCGATAGTCCTAGCATTCGCCGGAACGCCATGGCAGCCCTGACCCCGCCCGCATCGGCTGAACTGGTTGGAAAAACCGACACCATCGCGTGGTATCTCCAACCAGTTCGGGGATGGGGGGCGTCAGGAGACGTTGACCTCGATCGTGTGCCAACCCTCGGCACCGTTCGGACGGGGGTCGACCTCGATCTCGCCCTGGGTCTCGCCGTCGGCGTCGGTCGCTCGAACCCGCAGGAAGTAGCGGCCGGGCTCGGGGTCCCAGGGCACGGTCCACTGCACCCAGGTGTCGTTGCTGAGCGCCTCGCCCAATTCGGCCTCGACCCATTCGTTCGCGCCGTTCGGCCCGCCGGCGATCTGGACCTCGACCTTGGTGATACCCCGGCTCGGGGCCCACGCCACGCCGCCGATCGCTTTGGGGCCGGCCGGCACGGTGGCGTTGTTGCGAGGGGCGTCGATGCGGCTCTGGGTCTTGATCGGGCCGAGCTTGTTCCAACCGCGGGGGATCCAGTAGCCGTCCTCGGCTTCCCACGTGGTCATGGTGATCGACTTCACCCACTTCACCGCCGACACATAGCCATAGAGGCCGGACACGACCAGACGGGCGGGAAACCCGTGCTTGACGGGCAGCGGTTCGCCGTTCATGCCGATGGCGAGCAGTGCATCGCGGCCGTCGTACAGCGCTTCGGTCGGGAACCCGGCCGTCCAGTCGTCGACCGACCGGCCGAAGAACTGGGTCGCGCCCTCTTGCACGCCGGCCCGTTCCAGAAGTTCGATGATCGGCACGCCGGTCCACACCGCATTGCCGACGAGGTTGCCGCCCACACTGTTCGAGACGCAGCTCAGGGTGATCGGCACATCGATCAGATCCATGGCCAGGATCTCGTCGAAGGTCAGGCTGTACGGGTTGTCGACCATGCCCTTGATCTCGAGCGACCAGTCCTTCGGGTCGACCTGCGGCTTGGTGAACGCGGTATCGATCAAATAGAAGCCGTCGTTGGGCGTGATGTAGGACGAGATGCCCGGGCTCGAGTCGAGCGTGTTGAGGTCGGCCATCGCCCGGTCGATGTCGGCGATGCCTTCCGGAACGACCACGTTCTGGCGGGCGGACTCGACCGCCTTCTTGGTCGATCGTTCGAGGTTGCTGCCGATGCCGCCCAGCGCCACCGCGGTGGCCGCCGCGCCCCCGCTCCAGGCCAGGAACTGGCGACGGTCGCCGGCCGGGTTGGTCGGATCGAGATCGTTGGCCGCGTAGCCGGAGCCCTGGGCCGAGAACGCGGGGCGATTGGTGGACGCTTGGCCGCGGTTGATCAGCAGGGCGGCGACGCCGGCGCCGACCGTTGTCGCGAGGATGGCCGACGTGACGCCGAGACCGGTGCTGCCCTGGGTCGTCGCCATCGAGATCGTGGCGACCAACCCGAGCAAACCGAAGCCGATGAAGAGGTTGCGCTGGGACCGCAGGCCCAGGATGCCGATCAGTGCGCCGAACAGGACGGTGGTGATGGTGATGCCGAGGGGGAACAGCGTCTTCTGGGCGGTCCCCACGTTGCTGATCGACCAGGCGACGACATCGCCCGGAGTGTTGCGGCTGATGAAGTCGGCCACGCCGATGACCAACGACGGCACTCGACTGCTGGCGCCGTCGAAGACCTCGCCGATGGTGAGGGCCAACGCGGCGCCGATGCCGCCGGCGACCGCGCCCATCCAGGCGGGGAGGCGACGGGAGGTTGGGCCGGCATCGGGGCCGGGGCCAGAGGATGCGGGGTCTGGTGTTACGGCGTCGGGCTTGGTGGCGACCATGGGTGCGTTTCGTTTCGGCGGGAGCGGCGGTGCCGCTGGTGTTCCCATCGACAACGACGAGAACCCCTCCAGGGTTCCAGGTTTTTGGTGATGTGCGCTGCTTTTCTGGCCGCTGTGGTTGCCCGAAGGGCGCCGGCCGACTGCAATGGAACCGATGGCAGCCCACGATTTCAGCCCCGAGTTGGCCCGGTATGGGCTCTCCGCTGACCGCCTGGACGAGTTGTTCGAGGCCGCGGATGGGCGGGTCCTCGGCCGCATCATCCGGGTGGAACGGGGCGAATCCGACGTCGTCACCGAGGCCGGTCCGGTGCGAGCGGTGTCGGATTCCCTGCGGGCGCAGAGCGATCTCGCGCCCGTCACCGGCGACTGGGTCCATCTGGTCGACGATCCCGAGGTGGGCTGGCGAATCGACGAGATCGTCGAACGGCAGCGCACGCTGTCGCGCCGCGACCCGGGCGAACAGAACATCGAGCAGGTCTTGGTGGCCAACGTCGATCGGGTATTGATCACCCAGGCGCTCGATCGGCCACTGCGACCCGGGCGCATCGAACGGTTTCTGGTACTGGCCTGGGATTCGGGCGCCGAGCCTGCCGTCTTGTTGACCAAGTCCGACGTGGCCGATGCCGACGAGGTGGCTGAGGTTCGGGCGGTGGTCGAGGCCTTGGCCCCGGGCATCGAGGTGGTCGCCCTGTCCGCGGTCGAGGGTGCTGATCGTGATGATGGCATAGCCGAGCAACTGCGCAGACTCGTGCCCGCCGGTGTCACCGCGGTGCTCGTCGGCGAGTCGGGCGCGGGGAAGTCGACCCTGGTGAACCGGCTGCTCGGGCACGAGGCCCAAGCCACCGGCGATGTGCGCGATGCCGATGGTGCGGGCCGGCACACCACGATTACCCGGGACCTCATCCCGTTGCCCGATGCCGGGCTCATCATCGACACCCCCGGCATCCGAGCGGTGGGTATCTGGGACGCGGAGGACGCGTTACGTCGGGTGTTCGGAGACGTGATCGAACTGGCCGGGGGGTGCCGGTTCAACGATTGCCAACACGGGGTCGAACCGGGCTGCGCGGTGCAGGCTGCGGTCGAGGCCAGCCAACTCGACGCCCGGCGGCTCGGTCGGTTCGTCGGTATGCGAGCCGAGCTGATCGAACAGGCCGAGCGGGAGGCCGAACGAGCCCGACGAGCCGATTCGGGCCGCCGCCGCCGAGGCGGCGGCAAGGGTGGCGGTCGAAAGAAGCGCCGCCGCTAGCGATTCGGAAGCCAATCGGTGGGGACGCAACGGTGCCGGGCCCGCTGGTCGGCAACGTTGACGACCGAGCGGACCCGTACGTCATACATCGGTCCTCCGGGTTGTCGCCTTGATGTGATCGCCGGGCGTGGGGCTAGGTCGCCGTTTCGTGTTCGACCAGCATTCGGCGATCGACCTTGTCGGTGCCGTTGCGAGGCAGCTGATCGAGTACCCGAATCGCTTCCGGCAGCTTGTAGCCGGCCAGTCGGTCGGCGGCGAACGCTCGCAAGTCGTCGAGGGTTGGCGCCGCGACCCCCGGCCGGACGCCGAGGACGGCGACGCCGATCTCGCCCATGACGTCGTCGGGCCGGGGCACGACCGCAACCTCGGCCACGGCCGGATGGTCGGTGAGGACCCGTTCGATTTCGGCGGGGTAGACGTTGTAGCCGCCCCGAATGAACATCTCCTTGATTCGGCCGGTGAGGCGAAAGAGGCCGCGATCGTCGATGGTCGCGAGATCGCCGGTGCGCAACCAGCCGTCGACCAGCGTCTCGGCCGTCGCTTCGGGTGCCCGCCAGTATTCGGACATGATCGCCCGTGATCGCAGCCACAACTCGCCGGTCTCACCATCGGGCACGAGGTGGCCATCGGGACCCCGTACCGTCGCCTCGATACCCGGGCGGGGGCGGCCGATGGTGTGCAGGGCTTCTTCATCGTCGGCCTCGGGGGATGTGCCCAGACCGACGCCCCCGCACTCGGTCGAGGAGTAGCGGATCAGATAGGGCGCGCCGAAGATCCGGCGAGCTTCGCGGACCAACGCCGGTGGGCTGGCGCTGCCGCCGACCACGACGGCCTTCACGCAGCTGAAGTCGCGCTCCTCGATTCCCTCGACCCGCAACATCAGTGCGATCTGGGGTGCGACGCCGGTGACCGCGCTGATGCGATGGCGGTCGATGAGGTCGACGACGTCGGCGGCCCGCCACTTGGTCAGCAAGTGGGTCGTGCCGCCGGCGGCCAACAACCAGGGCAGCTTGGTCATGATGCCGATGTGCGCGAACTCGGTGGGAGCGATTCGGTGGCCACCGCCGCCCCATGCGCCGCCGGTGTCGAGCTCGGCAATGGCTGCGAGCTGACGGTTGGCGAACAACGCGCCCTTCGGGTCGCCGGTGCTTCCGGAAGAGAAGCAGATACACACCGGTCGATCGAGGTCGGCCGGCATGGCGACGGGGACTTGGCCGGGGAGTCGGAGCTCACCGAGGATGGTGTCCGGAGCATCGGCGAGGCGGATCAGTTCGACCTCCTGGTCATCGGGAATACCGGCGACATGATCCTCCGCCGCGATGACGAGCTTCGGGGCTGCCGTTTCGATCACCGCGGCGCGTTCGGAGGGGCGCAGCCGGGGATTCGTGCCGGCGGTGATCGC
>JABDJW010000338.1 GCA_013002375.1 Acidimicrobiales bacterium
ACCTACAAGGGCCTGGCCTACAGCGACATTCCGAACCTGGCATCGTCGTTCGGCTACATCGCGGCGTCATGGACCCTACGGGCCGACCTCACGTGCCAATACGTGTGCCGCGTGCTGAACCACATGCGCGACACCGGCACCACCCGAGCCACGCCCCGACTGCGACCATCGGACCGAGCCATGCCCCGCCGACCCTGGATCGACGATTTCTCGGCCGGCTACATGCAGCGCATGATGCCGTTGCTCCCCAAGCAGGGCGACCGCGAACCGTGGCTCAACACCCAGAACTATCTGCGCGATCGAAAGCTGTTGGGCAAGGGCGAGATCGACGACGGCGTGATGCGGTTCACCTGACCGCGTCGTTCGCGAGGGCGCGCCCCAGGTCAACAAAACCGCCACACCGCTTCGGTAGTGTCGCGACCATGGCATTCGGTCAACAATCCGGTCCCCCCGCAACCCACAGTCAACTACGCGAGCTCACCACGCTGCTCGAAGCGGCCGGGCACCTCGACTTTCGCGACGCCCGCGGCCCCTTGGGCTTCACCCAACGCCAGGCCGGCGGCAAGTTCACCCGCGACGAGGCCGATGCCTTCATCCAGCAATTGCAGGAGGAAGCCTGGATCGCCGAGGGCGTGATGGAGGCCCCCGAGCCGGAGAAGGCGACCATCTCGCGCCCCAAGGGTCGCGCCGCCCCCAAGCCGACCAAGGCCGACAAGGCCCTCGCCGCCCTGACCGACCAACAGCTGGCCACCGAACTCCAGGCCCGGGGCTGGGTGGTGATGGAGCCCTAGGCCGATCCGGTCTCCGGTGGGGCCGAGGCCGACAGCCGGTCGAGGATGTTGCGGGTGATCTGCTCGATCTGCCGATCACGCTCGGCCAGGCCCCAGACCCAGTCGGTGCTACCCGACGTGATCACGGTTCCCCCACCGGCCGAAACGTAGCTCCCCAGCACCGCGTGGCCATGGGCGATGCGCTCGACGTTCGCCGGATCGCGGCCTTCGAACAGGCGGGACGCGATGTACTCGTCCTCCCCCGGCACGCCCGGCGGCGGCGGTCGCGACGCCGTGGTTCGGGTGAAGTGGGCAGCCGGCGCGGTGCCCAGAATCTCGAAGTTCGTCGGCGTGCCGTCGGAGCCGGTCGGGTACGGCAGCCCGTCGCGGTAGGTGAAATCGCAGCCGTCACACTCGTAGCCGACGACCCGAGCGGCCGAACCCAGCACGTGGCCGTAGTCGAGCCCGGTGCCCTCGAACATCCAGTGGCCGGCCCGGTGCACGGTGTAGCCGCCCAGCCCGTTGGTGACCCGCTTCCCGATGCGGTGGTAGCCGCCTCGGGCGAAGCTCACGCCGGTCATGTGATTCTCGGGCCGGTCGAGCAAGTGGTCGGACCAGATGGTGGTGAGTGACGGCTGGCGATCGGTGCCGAGCACCGGGTCGTCCTTGAAGAAGCCCTTGTAGCCGACCATGGTCGCAGCCGGCCCCTCGGGGGTCGGATCCTCGAGCCGAACCTGCCAGAACGCGGTGTTGCCCGACAGGAACGCCGCGTTTCCGCCCGTGGCGATGAAATCCTCGACCGTGTCGCGCATCGGCCCGGACCAGTACTCGTCGTGCCCGACAGAGAGGTAGAGCCCGTACTGCCCGAGGAGCTCGGGGTGATCTTCGAGATCGGCGTTGGTGACGATGTCGAGCCCGTACCCGTTGGCATCCATCCACGAAACGAAGGGCAGTTCCCAGTTGGGCCACCCGGCCGAGCCGCCGTACGGCGACAGATGGTTCATGCGCAGATAGCCGACGTGGCTGGCCGAGACGAGGTCGTCGTCGACCAGTGACGTGACCCGCTGCCCCACCCCGGGCGGCTTGTACAGGTAGCCCGGAGCCATCGGTCGCTGCAGCGAGACCTGGGTACCGCCGGTGTACAGATTGGGCCCGCCGAAGTCGTTGTAGGCGTGCCAGGTGTTGGTGGCCAGGGCGAGCAGCACCGGCGCAGTCGGCGCCCCGATGGTCGGCCGAACGACGAAGAAGGCATGGCTGCGGCGCTGCTTGCCGTCGATGTCGATGGTGAGGACGACCTCGTAGTAGCCCGATGCCCAGGCGGGATCGACCTCGACCTGATAGGCGGCGGGCCAGCCGCATCCTTTGGCGGCGGCATCCGGTGGCGTGGCGTGGTCGCCGGCGGGCACCCCCGCGGCCTGGTGCACCACGGTCCGGTCGGCCCCGATGCGGGCCACCTCCACGTCGACCGGTTGGGCCCGGGCCGACGACAGGTGCACCGCCACCATCTGCCCCACCTCGGCCGATTGGGGCCAGCAGTACCCGGTCACCGTTTCGTATGCCATCGTTGGACTGTAGATCCCATCGCTGGACTGGCGAACATTGAGCTGGCACGCTCGGAGGTCAGATGTTGCCCTTCTTCGATTCCACCACCCTCGTCGACGATCCAGAGGCCCTGCAGGCCCGGTTCCACCTCGATGGCTATGTCTTCGTGCGAGGCCAGGCCGACACCGACGCCCTGACCGACCTCCGGCGCCAGACGACCGACATCATGACCGAAGCGGGCTGGCTCGACCCCGACCGCGATCCGATGGACGCCGTCGCGACCCGCGTGCCCACCGTCGAGGGCGAGGAGGACTACCACCACGTCTACGACCAGATCCAGGCCCTCGAATCGTTCCACGCCGTCGCCCACCAACCCGGCGTCACGCGGGTGATGCAGGGCCTGCTCGGCCCGACCGCATTCCCTCACCCGCTGTCGATCATGCGACTGGTGTTTCCTCACAACGACGACTGGGCCACCCCGGCCCACCAGGACCATCCGAACAACCAGGGCACGCCTGACCTCTATGCGTGCTGGATGCCCCTCGCCGATTGCGCCGCCGACGCCGGCGCGCTGGCGATCCTGTCGGGATCACACAAACTCGGTCTGCTCCCGCTCGAGTACTCCCTCGGCGCCGGCAACCGCCGGGCCGCACTGGACGAACGGGTCGACGATTTCGACTGGGTGGTGAGCGACTTCGAGCTCGGCGACATGGTCGTGTTCAGCAGCCTCACCCTGCATCGATCGCTGGGCAACTCGACCGACCGCATGCGACTGTCGGTCGATTTCCGGTTCCAGCGCGAACATGAACCGCTGACCGCCGGTTGCCTCGAACCGCACTTCGGCCGCCAGACCTGGGACGAGATCTACGAGGGCTGGTCCGACGAGCGCCTGCAGTACTACTGGCGGGACAAGTCCTTCCCCATCGTCGAGTGGGATGCCTCCCTGCACGCCATCGATGACGAGCAACACGATCTGGGCGTCGAGGAGAAGATGCGGTACAACGTCGCACGGGCCCAGTTGGCCCGCGATCACGGGTGGAAGAGCATGCCCCACATCGACAAGGACTACGAGGACGTGAGGGCCAGCCTTGCGGCCGAGCGGGAAACCAGCCTTGCGGCCGAGCGGGAAACCAGCCGACAAGGGCAATGACGGCCACGCAGCACGACGAGGCCCGGCCGACCGACGTACCACCGGCGACCGAGGGCGCGTATCCGCGCCGCGACAACTGCACGTTCGAACCACTCGTCGACGGAGTACCTGCGTTCCGACGGATCTGCGAGGCCATCGAAGCAGCGACGACGTCGGTCTGGGGTACGGTCGCCTTCCTCGAACACGACGCACCGATGCCCGATGGTCGGGGCTCGATGTTCGACGTCTTGGCGCGAGCCGCGGCCCGCGGGGTCGACGTGCGGGTGATCTTCTGGCGGTCCGATGTCGCGATGCCCGACGAGCACTTCCCCGGGACCGAAGCACAGCGGGCCTGGCTGCACGAGCAGGGGTTCGGTTTCACCGCCCGATGGGATGCGTTGCCCGGCGAATCATGCGTGCATCAGAAGAGCTGGCTGGTCGACGCCGGTACTGCCGACGAGGTCGCGTTCATCGGCGGGATCAACCTCGATCCCGGCTCGACGAGCTCCGACGTCGGCCATCATCCGGACACACCCCACGGCCCGAACGGCAACATCCACGACATCTACACCGAAGTGCGCGGGCCGGCCGGCACCGACGTGCATCACAACTTCGTGCAGCGCTGGAACGAGTCCACCGAGCGCCACAGCGACGATGGCCATTGGCCCTCGGGCGCCGACGGCGGCGACCTCCCGTTCCCGACCGAACTCTCCCGTGGTGCCGGTTCGCTGTCGGTCCAGATCACCCGCACGGTGTCGCCCGATCGGTACCGCAACAGCCATCCCGCGGTCGGCGCCGAGCCCTTCCCGATCGCGGGCGGCGAGCGCAGCGTGTACGAGCAGTACATCTCGGCCATCGATGTGGCCCAACACGCTATCTACCTCGAGGATCAGGTCATCGGCTCCCCCAAGGTCGTCGGTCACCTGCAGCGAGCGCTCGACCGAGGCGTCCATGTGGTCTTCGTGGTGCCCGGCCGGTGCCATACCGGATTCCATGCCGCCCGGCTCCAGGCCGCTGACAGCCCCTTCATGCAGCTGTTCGATGCCTTCGACGAGTACACCAACTTCACGCTGGCCGCCCTCTCGGCGCAGCGGCCCGACGGCACCTACGACGAGACCTACATCCACTCCAAGCTCATGATCGTCGACGATGTGTGGGCCACGATCGGCTCGACCAACACCGCGACACAATCGTTCCGGCTCGATACCGAACTCAACGCCTCCTGTTGGCACCCGGAAACGGCCAAGTCCCTACGGGTCGAGTTGTTTCGGGAGCATCTCGACGACGACACCGACGTGCTCGGCCCGGTCGAGGCGGCCGAACACTTCGCCGCCACGGCGCAGTCCAACCGCCAACGTCGGGAACTGGGGCAACCCCTCGTCGGCCTCGCCCACCGGATCGAAGCGTCAGCCTACGGTTACGACCAGCCCATGGAGTGGATCCGGAGCATGCAGCCCTGACCCGTGGGTCAGACCTGGTCCGGGGTGTTGAGCGCCCGACCGACGTAGAAGTACGACCACGGCTTGGGGCCCTCCGCGTAGCGGTGCTCGACCCAGTCGAGGGTGAAACCGGCCGCCTCCAGCAGCGCGGGGTGATCGCGCGAGACGTGACAGCCGTCGAAGAGGCGCTTCTGTACCGGGTCGATCCGGCCCTGCCATTTGCGGATGCTGGGCTCGGGCGCCACGCCGTGCTCGAGGAAGTGCAGGGCACCGTCGGGCTTGATCACCCGGCGAAGCTCGTGGAGCGCCCGCATGGGATCGGGGATCGTGCACAACGAGAACGTCAACAGGCCGGCATCACAACTGTTGTCGTCCAACGGAATCGATTGCCCATCGAGCCCGATGAACTCGACCACCACACTCGACTGGGCCAGTCGCTCGGCGGCGAGTTTCTGCCCCAGCACGGCGGGGTCGACGGCGTAGACCTTCTCGACCGCCTCGGGGTAGAACGGCAGGTTGGTACCGGAGCCGAAGCCCGGTTCGACCACCACGCCGGCGAGGCCCTCCATGCAGCGCACCCGCCACTTGCCGATGCGGTCATTGCTGAGCGCCTTGTCGACGAGGCGGGGAAGAACGTTGTCGCGGTAGAAACCCATCGGCCACGACCGTAGCGGCCAAAACCGGTTTACCGAAGCAACAGGGCCACGACCAGCAGGAGCGCCGCATCGGTCAGCAACACCGCCGGGGCATAGTCCTTGAACTCATCGCCCCGGCGCTGGTGGACGAGGACCGCGCCGGCGCCCACGATGATCAGACCCACCGCAGCTGCCACTCCGAGCCATTTCAGCGAGCCGACCGCCACGCCCAGGAGTACGCCGACCGCACCGGCAACCTCAGCGCCGCCGACCATTTGCATGCGGTCCATCGGCACGCCGAGATGGGTCGACGCGTCCTGCATCGCGGGCTGCTTCGAGAGCTTGGCCAGGCCGGCCAGGCCGAACCCGACCGCCACCACGATGCCGGCAATCCACGCCACCACACTCATACCGCGCGCTCTCCTTCGTTGGCACCACTCGATCGCACCGCGCCACCGTAGGCGGTTCCTCGTTGCGCATCGGCGATCGACCGGGTTCCGGCCCCCGCCACCGGTGCGGTAGACAGTCGGGCATGGACTTCGACAACCTCTTCAGCATCGAGGGCAAAATCGCCCTCGTCACCGGCGGTTCACGCGGCATCGGCGAGATGATCGCGGCCGGCTTCCTGGCCCATGGCTCCAAGGTGTACATCAGCTCCCGAAAGGCCGACGTCTGCGATGCAACCGCAGCCCGGCTGGCCGAGCAGTTCGGCGGCGAGTGCATCTCGCTGCCGGCCGACCTCTCGAACCTCGAAGGCATCGACGGCCTGGTGGCCCAGATCAGCGAGCGCGAGGGCCAACTCGACATCTTGGTGAACAACGCCGGTGTGTCCTGGGGCGCCCCCCTCGAGGAGTTCCCCGAAATCGGATGGGACAAGGTGATGGACACCAACGTGAAGGGTGTCTTCTTCTTGACCCAGCGGCTGCTGCCGTTGCTCGAGGCCGGCGCCACCGGCGACGACCCGAGCCGGGTGATCAACATCGGCTCGATCGACGGCATCAAGTCGCCGGCCTTCGAGACCTACTCGTATGGACCGTCCAAGGCTGCGGTCCACGCGCTGACCCGCCAACTCGGTGGGCAGCTGGCCCCCCGCAACATCATCGTCAACGCCATCGCGCCGGGCCCCTTCCCGACTTGGATGCTCTCCACCGGAGTCGGAACCGGTGGCGATGTCGAGGGCACCGATTGGGATGCCCTCGGACAGACCAACCCCCGCGGCCGGGTCGGCACGCCCCAAGACATCGCCGGGCTGGCGATCTTTCTGAGTTCGCGGGCCGGCGCCTTCACCGTCGGTGATGTCATCACCTGCGACGGCGGCATCGTCGTGAGCTAGCGATGGCCTCTCCCCTGCCGCTCCCGACGATCGATCTTCAGCTCACCAATGCCGTCGACGACCTCCGGCGGAGTTTCGCCGGTCTGGGGTTCGCCCAGCTGGTGGGTCACGAAGTCAGCCGGGACGCCTCGTCCGGGCTGCGGGCCGCCTGTGACGACTTCTTTGCGGCTCCGGAGGCGGCCAAGGTACGCCACAGCGACCCCGACCCGCTCGCCAATCGGGGCTACCGGGCCAAGGGGGCCGAAGCCCTCAGCTACAGCCTCGGTCAACCGTCGCCACCGGATCTGTTCGAGAGCTTCAATTGCGGCGCCGACGACCGGGTCGGATCGTCACCGCTGCTCCAGCCGACTCCCTGGCCCGACGAGCTCGCTCCCGCGTTCCGGACCGCCGCGCACGCGTACCTCATCGAGATGGAACACCTGGCCCAGCGGCTCGACCAGTTGGTCGACGAAGCGCTGGGGCTCGCCCTCTTTGCGTCCTCGTCGATGCGGGGACCCGACACCATGGC
Organism: Acidimicrobiales bacterium; assembly: GCA_013002375.1. Taxonomy (GTDB): domain Bacteria; phylum Actinomycetota; class Acidimicrobiia; order Acidimicrobiales; family SHLQ01; genus JABDJW01. The sequence goes on from JABDJW010000338.1 coordinate 7,357, forward strand.
CTGCATCAACTACACGCCGGGCCCAGCCGGCGATGACGGATCGGTGCATGGCCAGCAACGCATGGGGGCCCACTCCGACTACACCACCTTCACGATACTCGAGGCCGACCCCGTGCCCGGACTGCAGATCGTCGACCCGCACGGCCGTTGGTCCGATGTCATCCCCGAGCCCGGCGCGCTGTTGGTGAACGTCGGTGACGTGCTGGCCATGACCACCAACGACCGATGGCCCTCGACGCTGCACCGAGTGGTGCCGATGCATGCCGGCGCAGCGGCCGAACGCCGGTCGATCGCGTACTTCCACTACCCGGACCTCGACGTCGAGATCGTGCCGCATCCGTCATTCGTCAGCGCGACCCGACCAGCCCGCTACCGGCCGACCACCATCGCCGCGCATCTGGCCGCCAAGTTGGCTGGGCCCAAGGTGCATCGGCCCTCGTCGGGCCCATCGACCGTGGCCGGACGCCTCGACGACCTGACCTAGCGAAAGCAGCGTGTCGGCGCCTACCGGCGCGCCGCGAACACGATGGCGTTGGAGTAGGTCATCAACGGCCCCGTCGGTCGACGAACGGACGCTTCGAATCCGTGTTCGTGCAGTCGATCGGCGACGTCTTCGCCGAAATCGTTGAAGACCAACGACCGACCTTGCGGCGATCGGTGGTACTTGGGATCGAGATGATGCACCACCGCGCCATCGCTCACCTCACCGCGAACGACGGTGTCCCCGCTCGGCACCATCGGAACCGAGAACACCAGGGCCCCGCCGGGCCGCAACACGCGATGTGCTTCGGCAAAGGCGCGGTCGGGGTCGGGAACGTGTTCCATCACGTGGCTCGAGAATATCCAGTCGAACGACGCCGGAGCGAAGCCGAGTGCTTGGAGATCCTGATACGAGCGACGTTTCGGTTTGGCCGAGTTGTTGTCGGGCGGCTCGAGGGTGCACTCGAAGAAGTTCGGCAGCGCTCGGAGCCGGCCGCGCAACGGACCCGAAACGCCGACGTAGAGCACCGTCAGGGCGGCGAAATCCGGACGTTCGAGCAGCTCCATGAGGCACGTCGCTTCCCCATCGCCGAAGTGCTCGACGACCGCGGTGGCCTCGTCTCGATACCGCAGCCGCGCGCCGCATTGCTCGCACGGGAACGAAGCGCCGGGCGGGCGGCCGAAGTCGCCTCGCTCGAAGACCCCGACCCAACCACACACACCGCATCGTCCAGAAGACGGCTGCTTACTCACGAGCGGCCCGGCTCGCCGCTTGGCGACGAGTGCAGGAGCGAGGAACGAGCGGGAGACTCAGAACTGGTTCATCGTGTTGTCTTCGCCCTCGGCCTTGAGCGCCTGATCACCGGAGAAGTACTCCTTGTGATCGTCGCCGATGCTCGCATCCAGTCGTTCCAGGAGGACGCCAGCCGCGACGCCGGCATCTTCCATCACCTGATCACCCTGCCGACGTACCACACGACCGCGCTGAGCACCGACATCTTGTCGCGCGGGTACTTCGGCAAGGAGGGCATGTTGGCCTACGTCGCCGGAGTGCAGCGCCAGGAGATCCGCCAGCAGGTCGACTGCGTCAAGCACCAGGAC
>JABDJW010000393.1 GCA_013002375.1 Acidimicrobiales bacterium
GGTCCGGCGCGACCGGGGGGCGGTGGCGGTGGTGGTGTGGTGCTCATTCGAACCCTGCTTGTCTGCGACTTTCACCAATTCCCTCGGCGCAACGCGACCCGAACTGGACCCTTCTTGTCAACGTCCAGCCGCTGAACTAGCCCAGCCAGGAGATCGCCTGGGGTTCGGTATAGGCCTCCAACCCCCACTTGCCGCGATCGCGCCCGACGCCGGACATCTTCCACCCGCCGAACGGCGCTTCCATGTGCGGTTGCACGGTGTTGAGCAGGATCTGCCCGGAATCGATCTGCTCGGCGATCTTGTAGCCCCGGCTCAGATCGCCGGCGAACACGTAGCTGTTCAGGCCGTAGTCACAGTCGTTGGCCATGGCGATCGCTTCTTCGTCATCGTCGTACGGCAGGGCGACCACCACCGGCCCGAAGACCTCCTCGCGGACGATGTGCATGTCCGGTCGGCAATCGGCCAGCAGTGTCGGCGCCACGAAATAGCCGGGCAGGTCGGGGCGCTCGCCACCGAGCACGACGGTGGCACCATCGTCCTTGCCCCCCTGAATCATCGATTCGACCCGGTCGCGGTGCACCTCGGTGATCACCGGCCCGACGCGGGTGTCCTCGTCCAAGGCATCGCCGACCTTCAAGAAGCCGGCGAAGGTCTTCAGCGTCTCGACCAGTTCGTCGTATTTGCTGCGATGGGCGATGACCCGGGTCGGCGCGGTGCAGATCTGACCGGAATGGAATCCCCAGACCGACGCGATCGCGCCGGCGGTGGCGCCGACGTCGGCATCGTCGGTCATGACGAGCGCGCCCTTGCCGCCGAGCTCCATCAGCAGTCGCTTCATCGTCTTGCCGCTGTTCTCGTAGATCTTGGCGCCGATCTGGGTGGAGCCGGTGAAGCTGATCATGTCGACGTTGCGGCTGTCGACCAACGCAGCCGGAGCGTCGGGCGTCGAGCCGGTGACGACGTTGACCACGCCGGGCGGGAAGCCCGCGTCGTGGATCGCTTCGGCCAGGAGCAGCACGCCGAGCGGGTCTTGCGGCGCCGGCTTGATCACACAGGTGTTACCCATGATCAACGCGGGAGCGATCTTGCCGGCCACGTTGGTCAACGGGAAGTTGTAGGGGGTGATGCAGGCGACCACCCCGACCGGTTGCCGGTTTACGGTGGCACCGATCAGGCCGGCCGGCCCCAGCGCGGTCGCCGCGGCCCGCATGGGGGTGAGCCCGCTGTTGAGGTTGAACTCCTTGGCGTGCTGTCGGTAGCGCCCAATGGTGTTGCCGCCGACCTGCATCGTGCGAGCCACCATGATCGTGGCGCCGGTCTCGGCCTGGACGATCGGCACGAAGTCGTCCTGGCGAGCCTCGAGCAGATCGGCCAGCGCATTGAGGTACCCGGCCCGCTCGACCTGCGACAGCGCCCGCCAGGCCGGTTGGGCCGCCTTGGCTGCCGCGGCGGCGTCCTCGGCCTGTGCTGCGGTCGCTTCGGGGGCCCGGCCGACCACCTTGGTGGTGTTGGGATCGACGATGTCATACGTCGCGGCCGTTTCGACCCATTCGCCGTTGATGGAGAGCTTCCAAACCTTGTCGGGGTCGATTCCGGCCATGTTTCAGTCGTGTCCCTACGTGCTCGAGTTCCAGTGGCGACGCCACGGTATCGGACCGGTCCGGCGGACCGCATTTCGAGGTTCGGCATTTCGCCAGGCACAGGGGTAACCTGCAAACGTTGCGAGAGCAATTGTCAGTCTTTCTGTCAGAAGCACCACACTCCGAAGCCACCGAAAGAGAAGGAACCCATGGCTGAACCAGTCATCGTCGCCACCGCCCGAACCCCAATCGGTCGGGCCAACAAGGGCTCGTTGACCGAAGCCCGCCCCGACGATCTGTCGGCGTTCATCATCGACGACGTGCTGGGCAAGGTTCCGCAGCTCGACAACAACCTCGTCGAGGACGTCATCTGGGGCATTGGCCAGCCCGGCGGCGAAGGCGGCTACAACATCGGCCGGGTCGCGGCGCTGCTCGCCGGCGTCGAGGCTCCGGGTGTCACCGTCAATCGCTACTGCTCCTCCTCGCTCCAGACCATCCGGATGGCCGCGCATGCCATCAAGGCCGGCGAAGGCGACTGCTTCGTCGCCGGCGGCGTCGAGACCGTCAGCCGCTACCTCCACGGCGCCGCCGACACCGGCCCCCACAACGAGAACTTCGCCGGCGCCGAGGCCCGCACGGCCGAGCGCACCAAAGAAGGTTCCGAAGCTTGGACCGCTCCGGACGGCTTGCCCGACATCTACATCGCCATGGGCCAGACCGCCGAGAACGTCGTGCAGACGACCGGCATCTCCCGGCAACGCCAGGACGAGTTCGGTGTGCAATCGCAGAATCGGGCCGAAGCCGCGCTCAACCGCGGGTTCTTCGAGCGCGAGATCACGCCCTACACCCTTCCCGACGGCACCGTGGTGTCCACCGACGACGGCATTCGGGCCGGCACGACCTACGAGAAGGTGTCGACCCTCAACCCGGTTTTCCGCCCCGACGGCACCGTGACCGCCGGTAACGCCTGCCCGCTGAACGACGGCGCCGCCGCCGTGGTGGTCATGAGCGATACCAAGGCCGCCGAACTGGGCATTCAGCCGTTGGCCCGTATCGTCGCCAGCGGCGTGTCGGCCCTCAACCCCGAGATCATGGGCCTGGGACCGATCGACGCCGTCCGTCAGGCGCTGGGTCGCGCCGGCATGGCCATCAGCGACATCGACATGGTCGAGATCAACGAAGCATTCGCGGTGCAAGTG
>JABDJW010000409.1 GCA_013002375.1 Acidimicrobiales bacterium
AACGAAGGCACTGCGGTCGCGTCGGCGACCACGCCCCCGAGCCACAATGATTCGATAACCGTCACCAACTCCGGCGAGGCGGCAGTGACCGTGACGTGCGGATCGGCGGCCCCACTGCGGGGAGCGCCCTCATGACCGTTCCCTGGACAAGAGAGCACCTCGCGCAGCTGGATGACCATGCTGCTCGCACCGGCGTGCTGGAGGAGTCGCAGACGGTTCCGGCGATCGCAGACCTCTCGCTCTGGGACCTCTGGCCAATCCGCTCGAGCCAGGGGGCGACGCTCACCGTTGACGGGACCGAATACTGGATGGCGTTGTCAGCACCTCGAGAACGAGATCCCGAGGCCCGGCACAATGTCGCGCGGCTTCGACTGCTGGCCAAGCAAGGGCCCTTGTGGTCCGACCGGGGTGTCGTCTTCCCCGATGGCGCGACGCCGGGGTCGCGCGAATGGGCCGGCAGCGCAGACTTCGACGAACGGGGTGCAACGGTCACCGTCCGCTACACGGCCACCGGGCAGCGAGGGGAGCCGGCTCCGACCTTCAGTCAGCGGCTGATGGAAGCGACTGCCTCGTTCGATCCTCTCGCCGAACTACCCCTGTCGAACTGGAGTCCGCACTCCGAACTCGTCACGCAGGGCGGACCGTACACGTCCACCCTCGATCAGCGAACCGGAACTCCCGGGTCCATCAAAGCGTTTCGAGACCCCAGCGTCTTCGTCGACCCGCAAACCGATCGCCAGTACCTGTTGTTCACCGCCTCGCTGGCTTCGTCTCGGTCCGATTTCAACGGCACTGTCGGGCTTGCCACTCGAAACGACGGCTCGAGCGACTGGCAGCGGCAGCCGCCCGTCGTGCACGCCGATGGTGTCAACAACGAGATGGAACGGCCCCACGTGGTGCACCGCGGCGGCCTCTACTACCTGTTCTTCTCGACGCAGGCGCACACGTTCGATTCGGACGTCAGCGGTCCCACCGGACTCTACGGGTTCGTCGCCGACTCCATGGAAGGTGAGTGGGCGCCGCTGAACCGGTCCGGCCTCGTCCTTCGCAACCCGATCGAGGAACCCCACCAGTGCTACTCGTGGTTGGTCCTCGACGACCGGCGCGTCGTATCTTTCGTCAACCTCCATGGGTTGCGCGGACGACACCCGGAGGAGGTCGAAGCCGCCGGAGCGTTATCGAAACACTTCGGCGGCACCCCAGCTCCCTTCGAACAGATCACCCTGCACGACGACCGCTCGAAGCTGGTCACGCCGGCCACACCTTCACCGGCGCAAGACCACAGCATTGGGCCCGCTGACCCCGCTACCGACAACGACTAGGAGGCTGCCATGGCCACCATCAACCTCGACAACGTCAACAAGATCTACCCGAACGGCTTTCAAGCCATTCACGATCTGTCGCTCGACATCGCGGACAAGGAGTTCCTGGTGCTGGTCGGGCCGTCCGGCTGCGGCAAGTCCACGGCCCTTCGGATGGTCGCCGGGCTCGAAGACATCTCATCGGGTGAGCTGCGTATCGGTGACCGGTTGGTCAACGATGTGGAGCCCAAGGACCGGGACATCGCGATGGTTTTCCAGAACTACGCCCTCTATCCGCACATGTCGGTCTACGACAACATCGGGTTTGCGCTCAAGCTCGCGAAGGTCCCGAAGAGGGAGGCCGACCGGCGCATCCGGGAAGCATCCCGGATCCTCGAACTCGACGCGCAGCTCGACAAGAAACCCGGACAGCTCTCGGGCGGGCAGCGTCAACGAGTTGCCATGGGCCGAGCGATCGTTCGCGAGCCGGCCGCCTTTCTGATGGACGAGCCGCTGTCCAACCTCGACGCCAAGCTGCGAGTGCAGATGCGGGCCGAGATCGCACAACTCCAACGCGAGCTGGGGGTGACCACCATGTATGTCACCCACGATCAGATCGAGGCGATGACGATGGGTGACCGGGTTGCCGTGCTCAAGGATGGGATCCTCCAACAGGTCGACGCGCCCCAGCAACTCTATGACCGGCCTCGCAACGTCTTCGTCGCCGCGTTCATCGGATCACCGTCCATGAATCTGTTCGAGGGCGACCTCACGGTTGACGACGATCGGTCCGGCGCAGTGGTCACGCTCGGGAGCCAGAGCATCTCCATCCCGCCGACGGTGTTGGCCGCTCGGCCCGCGCTGGTCGACTTCGACGGCTCGTCGGTCATCTTCGGTGTCCGCCCCGAGGACATGGAAGACGCCGCCCTCGCTGATCGCCCCGACGACCAGTGTTTCAATGCTGACGTCAATCTGGTCGAGGCGCTCGGTGCCGACATCCTGGTGCATTTCGAGACCGATGCAGCCCTCGTCGACTCCGGTGATCCCGACGCGATCGTCGACATCGCGGAATCATCACTCATCGTGGCCAGATTCCACCCACGAAGCGGCGTGGCCCACACCCACCGCGTCAGGGTTGCGGTGGACACCGAGCGCATCAACTTCTTCGATCCCGATTCCCGGCTCGCCATCTGGGACTGACCGCCGACACGACGATCAAAGCCCGGGCTCGGTGGAGCGCTACCGTGCGACGATGAGCGAACGCACTGCTGCATCCCGAACGCCGGCCGAACTGGCGGCCCGACTCGGGGGCATCACCAACCTGTGTCACGGGTTCATCTACTTCGCGCCGCAGGCCATCACGGCCTACGACGAGCTGGGCCTCGCCGCCCATCAGCACTACTTCGCCAGCCGGGCCGCTGCGCTGGGCGCGGTGCCGGCCGAGGTCGCGATCGCCAGCTTCTACAACTTCTGCCCCGCCGTCGCCGAGGCCGCCCTCCCGAGCGCGTGGAGCGTGGCCACCCCCGAGGCCATCCAGACCGCCCGCATCGCGGCGGCCGGCGCAGCATTGGCCGAGCACTGCACCGATGCGCTCACCGCCGACGAGCTGGCCGAAGCGACCGACCTGGCCGCGACCATCTGCGACACCATCAGCTATGCCGGCACTCCGCTGGCCGGCGGCAACCGAGCCACCCCGCTCCCCGATGAGCCATTGGCCCGGCTCTGGCAGCTCGTCACGACCATCCGCGAGTGGCGGGGCGATGTGCACGTCGCCGCGCTGGTCTCCGAGCCGCTCCACCCGATCGAGGCGCTGATCCTGCACGCCGCCACCGGCCAGGTGCCGGTCGCTGCGCTCCGAGCGACCCGCGGGTGGAGCGACGACGATTGGGATGCCAAGGTCGCCGGCCTGGCCGACCGGGGGCTGGTCAATGCCGATGCCAGCTTCACACCGGCCGGCGAGGCCACCCGAGCCGCCATCGAGGATCGAACCAACGCCGCCTGCGTCGCGCTGGTCGACGCGGTCGGAGCCGACGGAGCCGATCGCCTATTCAACCTCTTGAAGCCCTGGCAGGCCGGACTACTCGCGTCGGGCATCTTCCCCGGGACGTTGCGCTCGGCCCCCAAGTCGTAGCTACGTTGTCGGTATGAGCACCACTGAGATTCACGGCACCTGCGACCCCGCGTACGAAGGCGTCCGCGACGCGCTGGCCGCCAACTTCGCCAATGGCGACATCGGCGCCAGCGCGGCCGTCACCGTCGGCGGTGAGCTGGTCGTCGATCTGTGGGGTGGCCACCGCGACCTCGGCCGGCGGCTGCCGTGGGAAACGGACACCATCGCCAACGTGTGGTCGACCACCAAGATGATGACCGCGCTGTGTGTGCTGATGCTGCACGACCGCGGCGAGCTCTCGGTCGACGCACCGATGGCCGAGTACTGGCCGGAATTCGCGGCCCACGGCAAGGACGGCGTGCTGGTGCGCCACGTGATGGGCCACACCGCGGGGCTGGCCACGTTCGACGACGTGGTCGACGACATCGCCGTCTTCGATTGGGACGGTTGTTGTGCCCGCCTGGCCGCGCAGGCGCCGCAGTGGACGCCCGGCGATGGCTCCGGCTACCACGCCGAGACGCAAGGTTGGCTGCTCGGCGAGCTGGTCCGCCGCGTCACCGGTCGCACCCTTGGCACGTTCTACCGCGACGAGGTCGCCCAGCCGGTGGGCGCCGACTTCCACATCGGCACCGACGACGCGCACTTCGCCCGAGTCGCCGATCTTTCGACCATGCGGGCCGACATCGTCAGCGACCACTCCCGTCGGAGCCTTTCGCTGGTGAACACGAGCGCGTGGCGGCGGATGGAGATGCCGGCATCGGGCGGTCATGGCAATGCCCGCTCGGTGGTGCAGGCGCTCAGCGCGCTGGCCAACGGCGGCATCGCTCGCTCGGCCGACGGCGGTGAGGTGCAGCTGCTCTCGCCGGCCACCATCGAACGGATCTTCGAGGTCCAGGCCGACGGCGTCGATCGGGTGCTCGGCCGCGAGATGCGACTGGGGATCGGCTACGGCCTCAACACACCATCGGCACCGCTGGGCGTCAACGACCGCACGATCTGGTGGGCCGGCTGGGGCGGATCGATGTGCGTGATCGATCTGGAGAACAACCTGGTCGTGAGCTACGTGATGAACCAGATGCGGAACGAAGCCGACTTCCGGGCCATCAACGTCGTCTACGCCGCCCACGAAGCCCGCAAGACGGCGTAGCCCATCTAGACCACCGACGGTTACCGGTACCGGTCGGCCTAATTCGAGCCAGAAGCCGATCTCGGCGGCCTCGGCGGGAGTCATCTCGCGGTTCTACACCACCCGCCCCAAGCCACTACCGTCCTCACTATGAGCGAAACTGGCACGACCGACACCGGCTTGTTCTTCAACCCTCTCGACCCCGGCTACATCGCCAACCCGTTCCCGCACCTGGCCGAGCTCCGGGAGCAAATCCCGGTCCACCACACGCTGGCCGGACCCCATTGCGTCTTCCGGTACGACGATGTCTTTGCGCTGCTGCGCGACCCCGCCCACTCGGTCGACGACAAGAACGCCGACCTGGCGGCCACCGATCGCGGCCAGACCTTTGAACACATCATCGCCGACACCGGTCTGGAACCGCCCGAGGCCGGCCACTCGATTCTCAACATCGATCCGCCCGATCACACTCGCCTGCGCCGACTGGTCAGCAAGGCCTTCACTCCCCGCACGATCGAAGCGTTGCGGCCCCGGGTCCAGGCGATGGTCGACGCCACGCTCGACCGCATGGCCGCGGCCGGGCAGGCCGACCTGGTCGAAGAGCTGGCGTTCCCGCTGCCGTTCGATGTCATCAGCGAGATGCTCGGCATGCCCGAGAGCGACAAAGACCAGATCCGCGACTGGTCGGCGGCCTTGGTCAAGACCCTCGACCCGATCATCACCGACGACGAAGTACGCGAGGCGCTGATCGCCGCCCAAGCGATGGACCGTCACATCGAGCAAGTCATCGAGTGGAAGCGAGCCAACCCCGCCGATGACCTACTGACCGCGATGATCGAAGTCGAGGAAGACGGCGATCGGATGAGCACGATCGAACTGCGCGACCAGGTCAACCTGCTGTTCGTGGC
>JABDJW010000411.1 GCA_013002375.1 Acidimicrobiales bacterium
CCGCAGTGGTGGGCGAGCCGTTCTACGTCACCACCACCGACCCCGACGCCGGTACCCGTCAGATCCTCGACACCATCTCCGATCTCCTTCCCCCTGAATCTCAAGAAATCCGGACGCCGACCGACGAGGAACTCGCGCTGACGTACCCGCCGGGGTATCAGGGCGATCCCACTTCCGAGGCCGAACGCAGGCCCGGCACCGACACGTAAGGGGACGGCGATGGCCGAACGCGAAGTCGACTTTGCCGATCGCATGAGCGATCACGAAGCGCTGATGTGGAACGTCGAGAAGGATCCCTGGCTCAACCCGAGCGGTGGTGCGCTGGCCCTGCTCGATCGTCCGATCGACATGGACATCCTGCGGCGCCAGATTCGCCACGGCGTGGCCCATCTACCCCGGCTCTATCAGCGCGTCGTGCCCGGCCTCGGTCGGCTGGCCACGCCGGTGTGGGTTCCCGACGCCGAATTCGATCTCGACTATCACGTGCGCGAGATCCAGCTGCCGGCCCCCGGGTCGGAAGAACAACTCCGCAAACTCGCGGCCCAGTTGTACGCCGAACCACTCGATCGCACCCGCCCGTTGTGGAGGTTCGTGGCGATCAGCGGTGTCGAGGGTGGCCGCGGCGCGCTCTACGTGCTGACCCATCACGCGATCAGCGACGGCATAGGTCAACTCCGCATGGCCGAGATGTACCAGCAGCTGTCACGGGACGAGGAACCGCGGCCCGAAATCGACCTCGAGGGCATCATCGCCGCCGCCGTCGCGGCGCGCGAACCCAAACAACTCGGCGGTGACCTCGGCGAGAATCTCTGGGCCACCACCACGCAGAGCCTCGGCTTCGTGGCCCGGCGCAACCTGGGCATCGTCCGTCGAGCCATCGGCCAAGCGGCGATCGTGCCGGCCGATCCGCACCGAGCCGTCGATGCCGCGCAGAAGGTCTCCAAGCTGGCATCGGCCACGTTGGCCCAGGTAGGGGCGGCCACCGGCGAGGGAGCCTCGGGATCCCCGCTGTGGGCCGAGCGCTCACGCCATCGTCACCTTGAATACGCCGCGGTGCCGATCGACGACTTCAAGCTCGCTTGCCGGGCGCTTGGCGGCAGCGTGAACGATGGCTTCATGGCCGCTCTGGCCGAAGCCGCCTTCCGCTACCACGACGAACGAAACGTGTCGGTCGACGGCTTCAACAGCAGTTTCGTGGTGTCGACCCGAACCGACAACAAGGCCGGCGGCAATGCGTTCACCCCGGTGCCGGTTCGGCTCCCGGCCCGCGCCGAGTCCTTTCGGGCCCGCATCGCCGAGGTCCACGAGTTGCTGGCCGAAGCCAAGGATCGAGCTGCGTCGGGGAGCAACATCGGCAACTTGTCCGGTCTGGCCAATCTCTTGCCGACCTCGGTCGTCACCCGCACGGCACGCGGCCAAGCAGCCAAGCTCGACTTCGTCACCTCGAACCTGCGGGGCGCCTCGTTCCCGCTGTACATCGCCGGCGCCAAGACCCTGTGGTCGGCGCCGATGGGCCCGCTCGCCGGCACACCGGTGAACGTCACCGCGCTCTCCTACAACGGCATGCTGGACATGGGCCTGTTCATCGACCCGGCCGCGATCGACGATCCGGTGGCCTATCGCGACTACGTCCAGGCCGCCTTCGAGGATCTGATCACCGAAGCCGACCTCGAGCCGGCCAAGAAGTCCACGAACACGTCGAAGAAGTCGACCAAGAAATCGACAAAGAAGAAGTCGGCCAAGAAGAAGCCTGCCGCCAAGAAGAAGGTCGCAGCCAAGCGCTAGCGTCGCCGCGGTTAGGCCGCGTAGTTGCGCAGAACTCGCAGGGCGTCAGTGGCGAACGGCCCTTCGCCGACCAGGGCCGAGCGCTCCGGCGTCAACCGCTGGGCACCCACCCGACAGAAGTCGGCGGCCGGGCCGGTGACGCGGGTCTCCGCGTCAGCCGGGCCGTAGACCCACGAATCACCGGCGGGGCCGGCGAGCTCGGCTCGTACCGGATGGGCATCGATGCCGATGAGCGAGCAGCCATAGGGAATCGTCCGGTGGCCGAGCCAGGCGATGTGACGGAGGCGATCGGTGTCGGGGAAGTCGATGCCGAGCGGTTCGGTGATGTCGAGGCCGTGGGCCCAATGCTCGGCCAGTCGAGTGGTGGCCAACGACAGGGGCCGCAGGGGGGCAGCGGCCCATCGCACCCGCTGGTCCGGGTCGGCCTCGGCCAGCGCGCTGAGCGCGGCGCCGACTGCGGCGCGCCAGCGGGCGAGCGTCTCGGCCGAGCTGGAGCGATTGCGGGCGACCTGCTGGGCCACCGCATCGTCGAGGGTGCCGTCCCGGGATGTCCATACCGGGTCCGGGTTGGCGATCGAGGACACGACGCCCTCCTCGGACGTCGCGAGGTGCATCACCACGTCGCAGACCGTCCAGCCCGGAGCGCCCGACTCGGCATGCCACTGGTCCTCGCCCAGACCGTCCAGGATCCGATCGAGCCGGTCGTATTCGTCGCGGAGCTCGGCGAGGATGTTCAGAGATTCCATACCGATGCGATCGTAGACCGGCTCGATGCTAGAACGGCGACGATGGACCAGGTGCCCACAATCGACCTGGGTCGGCCGCACCGCTCCACACCCGGCCCGGCGGTCGTCGACGCGGTGGCGAGTGCGGCCGCCGAGTTCGGTTTCTTTCAGGT
>JABDJW010000316.1 GCA_013002375.1 Acidimicrobiales bacterium
ACCCAACCTAGGCGGGCCAGATCGGTTGCAGCACATGCCACTGGGTCGGGGCCTTGCGGATCATGATCTCGAGCTCGTAGGCCAGCAGCTGGGTGATGCGCTGCACATCGGCCCGAAACTTGCCCTCCCGCTCGACCGGTATCGCCGGACGCGCGATGCCGTGGCACCCGGTCGGGGTGGTGTACACCGCGGTGGGCAGCAGCGGCGCTCCGGTGCGCAGCGCCAGGGTCGCGGGCCCGGCCGGCAGCTTGGCCCGCTCGCCGAAGAACTCGACCTCGACCGCGCTCCCCTCGCCGACGTGACGGTCGCACAGCAGCACGACGACGTCGAGTCGTTTGATCGCTTCGATCAGCGCCGATCCGGCGCCGGGGCCGACCGACACGATGTTCATGCCGAGCTGGTGCCGTAGATCGACGAACCAGTCGAAGACCTCCTCATCATCGAGTCGCTCGACGACGGCGGTGACGTTCAACCCACCCACCCGGTGCAGCCAGAATCCCGCCCACTCCCAGCTGCCCAAGTGGGGCAGGGCGAGGATCGGGCCGTGGCCGTTCTCGCGGGCGTCGAGCAGCCGGTGGTAGCCGGTCTGGGTATAGCCGGCGTCGAGTTCATCGACCGAGAGGGCGGGCAGCCGGAAGCTCTCGTGGTAATAACGCGCGTAGTTCGTGAACACTTCGTCGACCAGCGCAGGCAGCCGGGCTTCGTCGAGCTCGTCACCGATGATGCGGCGGAGGTTCTGCTCGACGACCGCCCGTCGGTCGCGGTCGAAGCGCCGGACCATCCGGCCGGCCGCGACGGCAAACCGTTGACCGGTCGAGCGCGGCAAACGCCGGGCCCCGGCCGCGGCCAGCCGGTACGACCGAACCCCCATGGGAAGTCTGCCCCTAGGAGCGGTTGCGGCGTTCGGCCCGCCGGGCCTTGGTGACGTCGCGCCGACTCTGATGTTCGACCCGACGGTTCTGCCGCACCACGCGGCGGCGAGCGGCCCGCTCGGAGATAGCGCTCTCGGGAACTGCATCGGTGGCCTGCCGCCAGACCTTCACGAACCGCTGGATGGCGGTGACCACGGTGAGCGCCAACATCACCCAGAGCACCCAGATGAGGATCTCGTCGAACAGCAGGCCGAAGCCCAGCACGATGAAGCGTTCGGCGCGCTCCATGATGCCGCCCTTGGCATCGAAGCCGAGCGACTCGGCCTTGGCCCGCTGGTACGACACCAGCATGGCGATCGCCATCAAGGCGACCGGCAGCATCATGATATGGCTGTCCTCGGTGCTGGCCAGGTGCCAGGCCACGCCGCCGAAGAGCAGCGCGTCGGTGAGACGGTCGCTGACTGAATCGAGGTACGCGCCCCGCACCGACGAAGTGCCCGACGCCTTGGCCACCGCGCCATCGAGGGCATCGGGTACGCCGGTGAGAATCAGAAAGAGAAGGCCGAGGCGGAGGTTGCCGCTGCCGATGGCAACCGCAGCGGCGGTCGCCATGGCGATGCCCACCACCGTGACCTGATCGGCCGAGATGCCCGTGCGTTGCAGCGAAGCCCCGATGGGCGTGAGGCCACGGTCGACGGCGGTACGCCAGTTTCCATCAAACATGAGTACGTCCGGCGAACATCGAGAACAGGTCCTTCACTGAGCGCGGCCACGAATTCCGACCGCTCCGACCACGTTACTGGCTCGCGACGGTCGGTAGGCTCCACCCATGGCCGATCAGTACGCATCGCTCAAGCCGGGCAACGTCGTGTCGACGCTTCGATCGCTCGAACGCCGCCTCGCCGAGGCCCTGGCCCAGGTGCCGGACAAGCCGCCGGAATCGTTCGCCTACATCGTCGGCTCGGGTGGCGAATCCGTGGCCTCGCTCTTGTCCGACGCCGGCCGCACGCTCAGCCTGCTCGACCGAGCCCTCGAGCAGACCTTCATCTCCGAGCCGGTCGTGCACGAAGGTGTGGTCGACGCCACGGCTCGAGTCTGGGAGGGTGACGCCTTGGCGTTGGCCGAGGGCCACGAGTTGTTCATCGACACCGCGAACACGATGGCCGACCGCGCCGACGCGGCATCGGGCGACGACTGGAACCGCACCGCCACCGTCACCGGCGGCACCTCGGTCACCGCAATGGAGATCGGGCAAGAGGCCGCCCGCACTGCGATCACCGCGCTCAACACCATCCGCAACCTGGTGCCCGAGGTCGCCCAGTGAGTCCGGATCCAGGGAGCCCGGAGCCGGTGAGCCCAGAACCGGTGACCCCAAGCCCGGTGACCGATGCCGAGGTCACCGACACGCTGCCCGAGGATCTCGACATCACCGCGCTGCAGGCGCCCTACGAGTTCCCCAACAACAGCCGGCGTCGCATCCCCGGCGTGCTGTACCTGCTCGTCGGCGGCGTGGCCATCGTGGCGTGGGTCCTCACGCGCGGCGACGAACCGGTCTTGGTCAACACCGGCGTGCTGCTCGGCGGCATCGCGCTGGTGCTGTTCGGGCTCTATCACCTCCAGGCCGGCTGGGATCTGAGCTTCGACGAGCGCGACGCGCTGGTCGCGGCCACCCGCGAGGTCGGCTTTCCCGTCGGCCATGCATCGGCCCAGCTCGGCTGGCGCGGCCTCCGCAGCCGTCCGACCTGGCGCATTCTGCTGTATTCCAACGAATCGCCACCGAGCCAGCGGGGCCTGGCCCTGGTCGACGGCGTCGATGGAGAGATCATCGACACATGGGTCGAAGCCAATCCCGAAGACTGGTCCGATCTCGAATAGCGCGCGGTTCACCCCGAGAGAGCTAGGTTCAGCCGCTATGCATCATGTCCGCTCCATCTTGCTCGCCGCCCTCGTTCTCGGTGCGATCATCGCCGCCGGCTGCGGCAGCTCGAGCTCGCCGGGATCGGCCGCCGTGACGTCGACGACCAGCCCGGCTCCTGCCGCCACGACGGCACCTGCGACGTTCCAGCCCGAGACCACGGTGCCGGCGACCAGCGCACCCAACGTTGCGACCACCACCGCCGCGACCGCCAATTTCGACGCCACGCCCGCCGACTTCCGGAACCTCAACGACATGACGCCGGTGCGGGGCTTCTTCGTCGACAACCTGCTCGGCGACCTCGACGCCACCGTCGCTGCAGCCGAGAACGTCGATGGCGCGGTCTGGCCGGTTGGCTCGCTGGTCCAGCTGGTGCCGACCGAAGCGATGATCAAGCGGGCCCCGGGCTTCTCCCCCGCGACCAACGATTGGGAGTTCTTCGAGCTGACGGTGGACGAAACGGGCTCATCGATCAACGTGCGGGGCGGGGCCGAGGTCGAGAACTTCATCGGCCTCAGCTGCGCCGACTGCCACGCCAAGGCCGAGCCCCAATTCGACTTCATCTGCGAGCAGGATCACGGCTGCGATCCCCTGCCCTTCGACGCCGCGTTCTTCCAGAACCTCCAGGCGACCGATCCCCGCCCCCGCGCGGAATAAGGT
>JABDJW010000440.1 GCA_013002375.1 Acidimicrobiales bacterium
CCGCTGGTGCGCCGGACACCAGTAGGTGGTGCGTCCCCCCACCGTCTCGCGTCGGAGGGTGGAGCCGTCGCGCGGGCAGGTGCCACCCCGGCGTCGGTGTTCGTGGAGGTCGCCGCAGTGTGAACCGCCGCGTTCGAAGAGCTGATCGAGGACCCGGCCACGATGCCGGTGGAGCCGGCGCAATTCGTTGGCATCGAGCGACCGGGCCGGTCGGGTCGGGGCCAGACCCGAACGCCACAGGATCTCGTCGACCAGCAAATTCCCCAAGCCGGCGATACGCGACTGGTCGAGGAGTCGAGCCTTGAGGGCCGTGGTCGAAGTGGCCAATGCGTCGCGCATCTGGGCCGGGCGGATCGACCACGCGTCGACGCCCAAGGCATCTTCGTCGGGGTCGAGTTCGACACCGCCGAGCCGACGAGGGTCGCGCATGAGCATCGAACCGCCGTCGGTGAACGTGAGACCGAATCGATCCCACGCCGGATCGTTGCGGTCGCTCGAGTATTCGAGCCGCTCGATCGCCGCGCCACCATCGAGTAGCAGCCGACCGGTCATGCCGAATCGCAGCCCGAGTCGGGGGCCATCGGTGTCGAGCACCAGCAACTTGCCCCGCCGTCGGGCGGCCAGGATCGACCGACCCGTCA
Source organism: Acidimicrobiales bacterium (assembly GCA_013002375.1). Lineage (GTDB taxonomy): Bacteria > Actinomycetota > Acidimicrobiia > Acidimicrobiales > SHLQ01 > JABDJW01. The sequence continues at coordinate 642 of JABDJW010000440.1, forward strand.
GTTCCCGGCGAACGGTTCTGACGTCGAGCCCGCCCTTCAGGTACCAGCCGTCAGGTGCCGCGACGGCCGCGATCGTTCGGCCTACCGCCGGTTCGGCGTGGCGGCGGTACTGCTCGATCTCGAGGATCTCGGGCACGTCAGACGGTGGCCAAGAAGTCGGCGAGGATCGGGCCGATCGAGTCGTGTTCGAGCAGGAAGCCGTCGTGCCCCTCGGGGCTGTCGACGACCTCGTATTCGCACTGCACGCCGTTGGCCCGCAGGTCGTAGACCAGCTCGCGTTGTTGGCGGGGCGGATACAACGCGTCCGATGAGATCGTCACCGCCAGGGCTGGGACCCGCACGTTGGCGAGGGCTCGACGAGTACCACCCCGTCCGCGACCGACATCGTGCAGATCCATCAAGCGGTTGAGGATGATGTAGCTGTTGGCGTCGAAACGCCGCACCAACTTCTGCCCGTGATGGTCGAGGTAGCTCTCGACCTCGAACCGGCCCCACACGCCGAAGTTCTCCAGTGGATCGACGGTCTTGCGCCCGAACCGGCGAGCGAACGTCTCGTCGGTTCGGTACGTGATCTGGGCGATCTGGCGAGCGACCATCAGACCGGCGCCCGGGCCTTCGCCCGGCTTGGCGTCGTAGTACTCGCCGCCCCGAAATCGGGGATCGGCCGCGATCGCCAGCCGGCCGACGGCGCTGTGGGCGATCTGTTGGGGGCTCGCGGCAGCGGTGCTGGCCAGCACGATCATGCTGCGCAGGCGATCCGGGTACATGACCGACCATTCGAGCGCCTGCATGCCCCCCATCGAGCCACCGACGACGGTGTGCCAGCGGGCGATGCCGAGATGGTCGGCCAACCGCTGCTGGGTGCGCACGACGTCGCGGACGGTGACCACCGGGAAATCGGCTCCATAGCGCCGGCCGGTGTCGGGATTGACCGATGCGGGGCCCGTGCTGCCCTGGCACCCGCCGAGAACATTGGCACACACGACGAAGTACCGGTCGGTGTCGACATATCGGCCCGGGCCGACGAAGTCGTTCCACCAGCCTTCGGTGAGGTGCCCGGACGACATCGGCCCGGCAGCATGAGAATCACCGGTCAGCGCGTGACAAACCAGGACCGCATTGCTGGCGTCGGTGTTGAGTTCGCCCCAGGTTTCGTACGCGATGGTCAGGACCGGCAGCGAACCTCCCATTTCCAGCGCGAACCGACGATCTCCCCCGAAGACGAAGAACTGCCGATCGCCACGCTGGTCACCCGGCTGCCAGGCCCCGGTCGCCGGGAGGTCGCTCGGCAGCCGGGCCCGAAAGGTCGGCGCGAGATCAGGAAGCTCAGCGGATGCTTCGTCCATGTCCCGCCCCCTTCTTTGAAAAGCCGACCGATCGAGTCAAGTTACCCCGCCCGACCGCGCTCCGGGAATCTGTGGGTTCGAAGACGGCTCGGGGCCACCAATTCTCGCGGGGCCACGAATGCTCAGGGACCCGTGAATCGTTCGACTCGCGCATCCGCGCCCGCCCGCCGACCCCGCCACCAGGCGCCGACGGCGGGATCGACCCCGTAGGCACGATCCATGGCCGTCGCCATCTCGTCGACCGCCGCCCTCCATGCGCCGGCGTGGGTCGCCGCTTGGGCACGCTGTGCCCAGACTGCGCCCTGGTCCCAGTCATCCCCGTCCGGAGGCAGGGGCACTTGGAGAACCTGGCGGGCCGCCAACTTCACCGCCGACACCGACCGGGCGGCGCCCAGCGTCAGCCGGGCCGCCCACGCGGTGATCGCCGGAGAAGACAGCGCAGCGGCCAGGTGCCACAACCGGTCAGGCGGAGCCATGACGGCGACCACAGGCGTCAGCGGCACAACATCGCCCTGCTCATCGACCCAGACCTCGACCGTCGCACTCTGGGTCGCAAGGAGCAGCTTCGGTACCTGCAGGCGCTCGACCCATGCCAACGCCTTGGGCGCGTCGGCGAGATCGGCGAGCACCGCCACCGGTGCGGTGAATGCCCGGCCGCCGAGGCGAGCCGAACGGAGCCCCCAGTAGCTTCGAAGCGGATCGACCAGACCCACCGAGAGCACCGGTCGTTCGGCGGCGTCGCCGCTCGCCTCGCGCAGCACGGCCGTCACCGCGTAGTACTCGTCACGAAATCCGGCCGTCGCGCCGGCCACATCGCCCAGCAGGGAGTCGGCGCTCAGCTCGACCAACGGAATGCCGAGCAGCGGCGCGGCCAGTACCGCCCAGGACTCACCGACCTTCGGTGGTGCCGCCGATCCACCCGCCTCGAACTCCATCCCCGACCACAGTCGCACCTCGGCCGGCGGAGCCGGCGCCCCGGCATCGACCGCCAGTACGGGGGCACACACCGCGACCGCCGCATCGAACGTGCCGCTGGGCCCATACCAGAGATGCTCGAGTCGAGAGTGCGCCGCGCAGACATCGCGAACATTGCCGGCGTCTCGGGCGGCCAGAATCGACAACGGTTCGACCAACGCCACCCGCCCCTGCTCCCCTACCAACTCGAGCCCGACCAACAGGAACAACGCCGCGGTATCGGTGTAGGCCGAGACGACATCGGTATCGGTCAGTGACCGGAAACGCTTCGCCACCGCACCGGCCGTCGCTCGACCGCGCGCGGTGCGGGCGCCGAGCTGGCTCAAGAACGGCGGGTTGCCGAGGACGACGTCGATCGAGCCGGGCACCCAAACCCGGGCAACGAGGGAATCGGCCACGACGATGGATTCGGCCGGCACCGGGGTGTCGGCCCAGAGGGACAGCGCCACCCGACTGACCGCGACCGCAATGGGGTCGATGTCGGCGCCCTTCAGGTGGTGCGCCGCGAGCACGGCCGGATCATGGCCGGCGACCGCCAGCCAACGGCCGGCCGCCAGCAGGAAGGCCCCGCCCCCGACCGTCGGATCACAGACGATGGGGGCCGGTTTGGCGCGCTCGAATCGACCTCGCAAGGCGAGATCGACCACCCCGTTCGCGACCGCCGACGGCGTGTAGTGGACACCACCGTCGTGGCGGTCCGCCGACCCCAAGAGCAGCTCGTGAGCCCGGCCCAGCAGCCCGGGGTCACCATCACCGCAGGCCACCGGCGATGCCGGTTCGCGGCCGCCGGCTTCGCGCAGCGGCGCGGCCAGCGAACGGTCATTGGATCCGGCTTCGGCCATGGACAGCGCCAGGCCGAGGAGGAGGTCGAGGGGCGTTTCGCCGGCATCGGCCCGCGCCCGGAGCTCCTCGAACAATGCGTCCCCCGATGCGTCCACTGCGCCACCCTAGAGGCGGACGGCGGGCTCAGGAGATCTCGAACACCTGCACCAGAATGCGCTCGGGTCGAGTCGTGCCGCCGCCGAGCACGACGAGTTGGGTCGACCAGTCGGTCACGTCGGGGCCCGACTCCCGTACCAGGTTGATTTCAACGTTCACCGTGTCGCCAGCACGAAGCCGGCCGCCGGTCTGCGACAAGCGCAAGCCCGACGCGGCACCGACCGAGACCTGCCAATCGGCTTCGCCACCACCGACATTCTCCAGCGTGAGGTATTCAACCGTGGAGTCGTCTCGAAACTGGATGATCTCGGCATTGGACCGGATCTCGCCCGGGAACGGCGGGACGGTGACGCCCGTCGGTGGTGGCCCGGCGGTGTACGCCGGACCGGTGGGCGCGACGGTCGGAGCAACCGACGGACTGAGACTCGAACTGGTCGCGGGACCGCTGCCCGGTGTCGGCACCGATTGGTCCGGAAGGGTGGCAAACGGCAGCGAGTTGGATGGAGCAGCCGCATCGGGACCGCCGCCCGTCACCAGCATGGCGGCGGCGCCGACGAAGATGATCAGCAATGCCGCAGCGGCAATCCAGTACAACGGGGCGTAGGAACGTCGCTGCTCGCGACGGGGGGCCACCACCGGGGCGGTTGTTGCCGCTCGCTTCGGCCGGGGCCCGACCCTCTCGCCGGCCTCTCGACGTTCTGCCGCAGCGGCTGCCGCCGCCCGGCTCAGCGGGCTCCGCGGTTCGGCCCCAAGCCGCCGGGCACGACGAGCCGACTCCGGGTGATCAACATCACCTGGGGATCGCGCGTCGGTAGAGCCCGATGGAGGTTGTCTTTCCACCTGATGCCTGTCGGCAGGTTTTGCGCTACCTGTAGTCGTCGGCGATGGTGATTTCCATCGCGCCGGTGAGGTCTAATCGTCGGCGGTGGGTTCTTCTGCGGTGGGATCCCAGGTGGCCAACCGCCCGAGACGCTCGTCATTGGAGAACATCTCAACGATCGGCATATCGAGCCGAATCCGCTTCATCAGCCGCTTGACTTCGAGCTCCTCATTCCACAGGACCAAACTGACGACCAAACCCGTCTCGCCGGCCCGCGCCGTGCGCCCGGACCGATGGAGGTAGCTCTTGTGATCCTGCGGCGGGTCGTAGTGGATCACGATGTCGACGTCGTCCACGTGGATTCCGCGTGCGGCCACGTCGGTTGCGACCAGGACATCGAGCTTGCCGTCGCCGAAATCGGCCAGGGCCCGCTCGCGGGCCGTCTGGCGCAAATCGCCGTGGATAGCCGCCGCGTGGACCCCTTCCTTCGTCAGGTTGGAGGCCAGACGGTCGGCGCCGTGCTTGGTCCGGGTGAACATGATGGTGCGGTCGGCCGACCCGGAGATCGCGGCCGCCACCTTCGGCTTGTCCATCTGGTGCACCGTGATGAAACGATGGGTCATCTCATCGACCGTGACCTCTTTGGACTCGACCTCGTGCATCGCCGGATCGTTCTGGTAGCGGTCGATGAGGGTCTTGACCGCGCCATCCAGCGTGGCCGAGAACAGCAGGGTCTGGTGCGTTCCCTCGACCTTGCGCAGAATCCATTCGACCTGCGGCAGGAAGCCCATGTCGGCCATCCGGTCGGCTTCGTCGACGATGACATGCTCGACGTCGGCCACCGAAACCTCGCCGCGATCGAGCAGATCGATCATACGGCCCGGCGTCGCGACCACCAGATCGACGCCGTTCTTCAGTCGTTTGATCTGTTTCTCCATATCGGCACCGCCGTAGACGGCGGCGACGGTCCGGTCGAGCGATTCGCCCAGGTCACCGAGCTCCTCGCGGACCTGGTTGGCCAACTCGCGGGTCGGGACCAAACACAACCCGGTGGGCTGGCGCGGTTCGGCCTTCCGCATACGTTCGAGCACCGGAATACCGAATGCCAGGGTCTTGCCCGAGCCGGTCTTGGCCTTACCGCACACATCGTGGCCGGCAAGAGCGTCGGGAATGGTCAGGGATTGCACTGGGAACGCTTCGGTAATTCCACGTTCGGCTAGCGCGTCGACCACAGCGTCGGAGACGCCAAGGTCGGCAAAGGTTGATGTCATGGACATGTTTTTCTCGGGAGTCAACAGGGGCGCCTTCGCCGACTTCACAAGCGGGGCCCCGAGTATGTAACCCACTCGGGAATCAACGCGGCCGTGGCGCTTCTTTCACCCTATCGGCGGTTTTTCAACAAATTCATGATTGAAAGCGAACCCGGCCGTCGCACACCTCGACACCCTCGGCCCGCAACCGCTTGGCTTGGTCGATCTCATGGGCCGGCGCCAGCCGACCCGCCGCGTTCACCACCCGCCACCACGGGAACCCGTCGTGCTTCTTCAGGAAGGAACCGACGGCTCGGTGGGCGCCGGGAAATCCGGCCTCGGCCGCCACCTCGCCGTAGGTCACCACCTCGCCGGGTTCGGTGGAACGCAGGACCCCGGCGACCGCCGCTTCGAACGGCGTGAGATCCGTGGTCATCGCCCTGTCTTCATCGCACAGGCTTCATCGCACGGCCTTCATCGCACGGTCCTCACCGGGCCGGCTCACGCCGCGAGGTGCAACCGGACCAACTCGAGAGGATCGGCGAACCCCCGCACCCGATGGGCTCCGATCGGCGTGGCCTGGGTGTTCACCAGCAGCGGCGACCACAACGACGCCGGGGCCAAGACCTCGTGCGGTTTCGCCAGGTCGCACAAGCGGGAGGCCAGGTTGACCGCACTGCCGATGTAGTCGTCGCCCTCGAACAGGATGACCTTGCCCGAGGCGATTCCAGCCCGAAGGGGTAGCGGCGATTGGTGAACGTCGATCAGGTGCTCGATGTCGATGATGGCCTCGACCAGGTCTTCGACCTCGACGCCGACGAGCATCGCACCATCGCCCAACCACTTGGCAACCCGCACGCCCTTGTGAGATGCCACACTGCGCAAATCAGCACGAAATCGAGCGAGAACTCCGACCGCGGGACCGTCGCCATTCGCGTCGGTGAACGAGGTGAAACCGGAGAGATCGACAAAAGCAAAGGTGCGCTCGACGCGCGCCACTGTCGTCGGGGTCTCGTCGGCAGCCACGCCGGACAATCTTGCACATCTTTCTCGCTAGGGTCGAAGCGTGACCGATGCACCGCTGGGATCCCCGCTGGCCCGGGTCGCCGACTGGCCGGTCGAGGTCGCCACCGCCGGCGCCATCGCGGCAAACGGCACACGAAGCTCGTTCGGCAATACCGCCCGACCCTTTGAAGTGGCGTCGATCACCAAGCTGTTCACCGCAGTCACCGTGCTCATCGCGGCCGAGGAGGGCACCGTCACACTCGACGATCCGGTCGGCCCGCCCGGTTCGACCTTGGCCCACCTGCTGGCCCACGCCTCCGGGTTGGGCCCCGATGGCGACGATCCACTGGCCCGTCCTGGCCAGCGGCGCATCTATTCCAACCGGGGCTACGAGGTCGCCGCCGACCATGTTGCGGACCGAGCCGGGTTCCCGTTCGCCGACTATCAACAGGAGGCGCTGTTCTCGCCACTGGCGATGCACACCACCAGCCTGTACGGCTCACCAGCCCACGGCGCGGCGAGCTCGGTCGACGACCTCCTGGTCTTCGTGCACGCGGTCCTGACCGACACGGTCATGTCGGCCCAGAGCCGCGACCGGTTCGCAACCGCCCAATGGCCCGACCTCGACGGTGTGTTGCCCGGCTACGGGCGTCAATCCCCCAACCTCTGGGGACTCGGTGCCGAGATCCGGGGTTCGAAGTCGCCCCACTGGACCAGCGCGGCCAACAGCCCGGGTACGTGGGGCCACTTCGGCCAGAAGGGCACCATGCTCTGGCACGACCCGCTGGCCTCGACCACGTTGGTCGCCTTGACGGCCCAACCGTTCGGACCGTGGGCCCTGACCGCCTGGCCCGATCTCTCCACCGCGGTGCTCGCCGCCAACTAGTCCGGCCGCCGTCCCCGTCTAGGCGAGCAGATCCTGCACTGCCTCGCGAATCATCGGCCGGATCGACGCACTGCCGATCTCGGTGATCTGCTCGACGTCGATCATCTGGTTGTCCGAGACGTCAGCCCGAAGATCGAGCAACGGTGTGTCCGGTAGCAGCCGGGCAACATCAGCCACGACCTGATCGGCCGCGATCGTGAAATCGCCGACGCGCAGCGACGGCGCGATCGGCGGCATGAAGAGCAACACCTGGATGTCTTGCGCCTCGTATTCGGCGACCTTCTCGGCCAGGCGCTCGACTTCGGCCCCGCAGGGCGGACCCTCGGCCATTCCCGCAGTGAGGGTCTCGAGCTGGGCATCGATCACCGCACCGTCGGCGCGGCCGGGGAGCGGGATCGACGCGCCAGAACCGAGATCTCCGTGCACGAAGTTCATCGACGCCTGCAGGGCCGAGCCGGGATAGGGCGTGGCGCCGGACGAGGGAAGCAGACGCTCGATCGGAGGACGGCTACCGGTCGGAAAGGCCGATGATTGCAGATCGAGAATGTGCTGCCATTCGGCGTCGCCCCGGAGTCCGCGGGGGTCACAGGCCATGCTCAAGCGGTGCACGGGCACTTCGACAACAACGGCGAGCGGCACACCGAACTGCTCGATGACCTGATCTGCCAGGCCGAACGAGACGCCCGGATCGGCGCCGACCAGCGCCAGGTTGAACGTCTCGCGGTTGAGTTGGGTGGTCAAGATGAGCGGGTCGACGCCGGTTGCGGTCGACGAGCCACCGATGAGAACGACTTGCGGTGCGTCGTCGGCGGTTCGCAGATTCAGTATGTGCGACAGATGAGAAGCCGAGTACCAGAGGTTGGCGGCCGGCACGCGGGCGTCGCCCACCAGCGCATCGCGGAGGCGGATGTACAGCGCCGCCGCGGCCGTCACCCCAGCGCTCGGCGCGGAACCGAAGGTCGGCGCGGTCGGGGCCGGCCCGGTGTCGCCGAGCAGCTCGAGCAATGCGGCCGACTGGGTGTACAGCTGATCGACATCCTCGACCCAGGCGCGCTGCAGCGTGCACAGGCGCGACGCCGCAACCAGGGCCAAACCGACGCTCCCCAAGGCCAGCTGGAGTTCCTCGGGAGCAGCGAGGGTTGCCCGCTCTTGCGTTTCGACGTCGGTCAGCGTGATGCCATCGGGCACGCTGGCATCCGGACACCGCGCACCGAGCACCATGTTGTCGCGTAACGCGAGCGCCCAATACTGCGCCGCCGGAGATCCGATGTAGTCCTCCACGGTGTCGTATTGCGTGTCGTCGACCACCGGCAGCGCGACGGGCGATACGCATCGTTCGCCCTCCATTGCTCCGGTATCGCAGCCGAAGCCCTCGGGCGACTCCTCTCCCGGAGCTGCTTCGGACCCAACGGTGGTCGGCACTGCGCCGGGTAGGGCACTCAGATCGACGCGGGGGCTCTCCGGGCTCGTACATGCCGCGGCAAACAAAGCCAGGAGGACCAGAACGACGAGGGCGAGAGGCGGTCGAGAGTTCTCGAGACGAGGCGGGAGACGAGGAAATGACATTGCTCCTCAACGATACGACCGGTCACCCGGACACGGGTAGTCGGGCATGAGGCGCCGACCGATCGACCTGCCCTTCAGTCGGCGGACACGTCGGCCGCTTCGGCATCGTCTCGATCCGGATCGTCTGCATTGCGAGGACCTTCCGAGCCCCGGTCGCCCGGCTGTGCCTTCGAGCGGCTCAGGATCAGCAGCGATGCCGCTATGGCGACCAGACTGACCCAGACGTTCACCCGCACACCGAAGATGCGGCTCGCGGTGTCGATGCGAAGCAGTTCCACCCAGAGCCGGCCGACCCCGTATCCGAGCACGTACACCCAGATCAATCGACCCGGCTTGAGCACCTTCCGGCGATCGATCCAGAGCAAGAAACCCACCAGCGCGAAGTTCCACAAACTCTCGTACAGAAACGTCGGGTGAAAGGTCGTTTCACCGATGTATTCCGGGGTATGCCGGGCAACGACATCCGGGTCGATCTCGAGCGCCCACGGAGCGTCGCTGGGCCGTCCGTAGAGCTCTTGGTTGAACCAGTTGCCCCACCGGCCAATCGCCTGGGCCAGCGGCAATGCGGGAGCACAGATGTCGACTGCGCCTCGCACGGTCAGGCCGCGACGGCGGGCGGCCCAGATGCCGACCGCGATCCCCAACGCCATGCCACCGGGTATGCCGAGCCCACCCTCCCAGATCTTGTAGGCGTCACCCCAGCGCCCCTCGAAGGAACGCCAATCGGTGATGACGTGGTAGAGCCGAGCACCAACCAGCCCGGCCGGCACAGCCCACATCGCAATCGAGCTGATGTCATCGGGATGACCGCCTCGGGCCACGTTGCGGCGGCTGGCGAGCCATACCGCGGCCAGCACGCCGAGCGCGATGCACAGGCCGTAGTACCGCAACTCGAGCGGGCCGAGCTCGATGAGCTCGGAACTCGGGCTAGGAATCGACGCGATCACCATCGGCGCGATCGTAGACCCGGCGGCTGGGCGAGACGGTATCGGTCACACGCCGAGCTGTTCGGCGTCGACCGCAAACAAGGGCGCGGCGCCGGCGGTCACCGACGCCGCCATGCCAACGACCTGCGGTGCGTACTGGGTGGCAAAGAAGTGGGCCGACGTCATCCGCGACTCCAGGAACGGTCGGTCGCCCCCGGCCGTCAACTCGGCCGCCGCACCGAGCGCGCTGCGACCGAGCAGGATGGCGGCCACCGTCATGGCCAACATCCGGAGATACGGCGTCGCGCCGGCCAAGGCATCATTGGGGTCGGCGGCGCGAGCGGTGTCGAGCCACCCGGTGACTTCTTCGGTGGCGGATAGCGCAGCCCGAAGTGGCGGCGCCATCTCGGCCAGGCGACCCTCGGCCCGTTCGAGCTCGTCGATCGTGGCGTTGAGGTCGGCGAAGAACGATTTCATGACGGTTCCGCCGGCCAGGGGAAGCTTGCGCATGACGAGATCGACGGCCTGGATGCCGTTCGTGCCCTCATAGATCGGAGCGATGCGGGCATCGCGGTAATGCTGGGCGATGCCGGTCTCCTCGACGTAGCCCATGCCGCCAAACACCTGGAGCGCCACCGACGAGATCTCGACGCCGAGGTCGGTACCCCACGCCTTGCTCAGCGGTGTGAGCAACGCGGCGAGGTCGCCGGCTTGCGCCCGCTGATCGCCGTCGGGGTGCCGCTCGGATCGGTCGATCGCTGCCGCGTTGAGATAGATGAGAGCTCGGAGCGCATCGATGTGCGAGCGCATGTACAGCAGCATCCGGCGAACATCGGGATGTTCGATGATCGGTGATGCCGTGCCCGCGGGTGCACCGATGGCTCGGCCCTGCTGGCGTTCGCGGGCATACTCGAGCGCGGCTTGGTAGGCGCGGTCGGCGACACCCAGGCCTTCGACACCGACCGAAAGGCGGGCCCGGTTCATCATGGTGAACATGTACCGCATGCCCTGGTTCTCTTCGCCGATGAGATACCCGACCGCACCATCGCGGTCGCCGTAGCTCATGACACAGGTCGGGCTGCCGTGAATGCCCATCTTGTGCTCGATCGACGCGCACGTGACGTCGTTTCGTTCGCCCAGGCTGCCATCGTCGTTCACCAAGAACTTGGGCACGATGAAGCACGAGATGCCCTTCGTGCCCGGTGGCGCTTCGGGGGTGCGGGCCAACACCAGGTGAATGATGTTGTCGGTCATGTCGTGTTCGCCGTAGCTGATGAAGATCTTCGTGCCCATGATGCGGTAGGTGCCATCGGCGGCCGGAACCGCCTTGGTCCGCAGGGCTCCGACGTCGGAGCCCGCATCGGACTCGGTGAGGTTCATGGTGCCGGCCCACTCACCCGCGATCATCTTGGGTAGATAGATCTCCTTCATCTCCTCGCTGGCATGCTCTTGCAGCATCTCGATTGCGCCCTGGCTCAGCATCGTGCCCACCGAGAACGCCATGTTGGCTGCGGTCTGCATCTCCTGGAGTGCGGTACCGACCGTGCCGGGCAACCCGCCGCCGCCGTAGGCCGGATCGAATTTCACCGAGAGCCACCCGGCATCGACCAAGGCCTTCTGCAGATCCTTGAACCCCGGCGCCACGGTGACCGAGCCATCATCATTTCGCTGCGATCCCACCTGATCGCCGGGGACGCTGGTCGGCACCATCTGCTCCTCGGTGAAGCGGGCCGATTCGGCCAGAATGCCCATAACGGTCTCGAGATCGGGCGCGTCAAACCACGGCGCCAGGGAGTCGTAGTCGACCACATGGCGAAGGACGTGGTGCAGATCTCGGAGGGGTACTCGATACGTCGTCACGATCGGATTCTACCGAAGCCGAACTACTGGTCCCCGCCGCGCTCGGCTGGGGTCTCCCCGCTGCGCTCGGCTGGGGTCTCCCCGCTGGTGGTCCGGGCTTCTTCCTCGGCCTGGGCGGCGGCTGCGGCCCGGCGCGCTTCCTCCGCCTGCTCCTTCTCCTTTTCCTGCTCGCGGCGGTGCCACCACCACCAGAAGGCGGTGCGCACCGGCTGCGGTTGATACCGCTGCGTACCGACGCCATACCAGTCGGCAAGGATCCCGTTGATCTCGGCCCCGATCAACAGACCGAGGGCCAACAGGTAGATCCACACCAGCAGTGAGATCGCGGCGCCCAGGACACCGAAGATGGCGTTGGTCTCGCCCATGAAGGCCAGAAAGAACTGGAACCCGTACGACGACGCGCCCCAACAGATCATCGCCGCAATCGCCCCTGGGACCTCCCATCGCCACGGGCTGCGGCGGTTCGGCGCGATGTGATACATCGACGCAGCCCAGGAG
>JABDJW010000447.1 GCA_013002375.1 Acidimicrobiales bacterium
CGGTTCATCCGAGCCGGTCCGGCCCCCAGCGGGCCCCGGAGGCCGGCGGTCCCGAAGCGCAGCGGTCCGGCAAAGCGGGCCGCGAGGGCGGCCTCGTCGCCCGACTTGATCAGCGCTCGAAGCTCGGCCTCCGTTGCGGGATCCGGGTCCGAATCCGCCCAGCGCTGGGCCGCTTCGAAAAATGACACGCCGCTAGGCTAGTGCTGTGCTCGATGCCATCCGCACTTCTTGTGCTGCCGTCGCCGACCGGGCCCGACAGGTGACGATTCTGCCCGAACGATTGCCCGAGTACGCGGCGAGCTTTCCGCTCGAGGAACTGCCCGGCGAGACCGCCGATCCCGGCCGCAACCGCCATGGCAACGACGAGGCGACCGCCGCGTTCGTCATCGCGCTGGATGCCATCAACTTCGGATCCGGTTACTTCCCCCATATCAACAAGCGTCCTGGCCTGTCGGGCTACCACACCGTGGCTGCGGGTCTGACCGACTACGTCGAGGCGACCGGGCCCATCACCGCGGCGCGACTTCGCCGACTCGATGAGGCGGACTGCGCCTCCATCTTCGGCCAGAGCCTCGACGGCGGATTTCAGCAGGAGCTGATGGAGCACTTCGCGGCGGCGCTCAACGAGTTGGGCCGCATGGTCGCGGCCGATTTCGACGGTTCGTTCACCGCCTTGGTCGAGAGCGCCATGCACTCCGCCGAGTCACTCGCGCTGACCTTGGCCACGCTCCCCCATTTCGCCGACGTGCACACCTACGGCGATCTCGAGGTGCCGCTGTACAAGCGGGCCCAGATCACCCCGTACGATCTGGCCGTCGCGTTCGCCCACACCGGCCTCGGACGCTTCGACGATCTCGACCGGCTCACCATGTTCGCCGACAATCTCGTGCCCCACGTCCTGCGGATCGACGGCGTGCTGGCTTTCGATCCCGCCTTGGTCGCGCGCATCGAAGCCGTCGAGGACATCGAGTCCGGATCGGCGCCCGAAGTCGAGATCCGGGCCTGCGCCCTGCACTGCGTCGAACAACTCGTCGAACTCATGAAGTCGCGGGTACCGGGCCTCACCGCCGGACAAGTCGACGGCGCGCTGTGGGCCCGAGGCGGCCGCGCCGAGTACAAGGCCGAACCCCGCCACCGCACCCGCTGCGTCTTCTACTGACGCCCTGGTCGCTCCGAGCTCCGCACTCGGCCTGGCCGAGTTGCACCCGGTAGTTTGACGGCGTGCTCGACCACATCTTCTCCGACGTGATCTCATCGCTACGCGAGGTCATCGAATCGGTGGGCCTGGAACGAACCGTCGTCGACGAACGGTTTCAATCCGACATCTTGCTCGGCGATCTCACCTGGTCGTCGTCGTATGCCCTACCCGGCGAGTCGACGCCGGCCCGGGCTCGCCTCGACCTCACCGCGCAGTGGACCGCCGCCGCGCAGGCCGCCTACCGCCAATGGGTCGACGGCGACGATCCGCCCACCAGCCCGACGATCGCGCTCGACGTCGCCTTCCGGCTCCAGGAACAGCCCGAGCCGCCCGACGTGGCCGCGCTGCATCAGACCCTCCCGATCGACAGCCCGCCGCTCGGTGACGACACACTGCGTCGAGCCGACCCGACCATCGAGACGATCTATGGCGCTGATCTCACCGCGGCGCCGTCCTACGCGTACGAAGTCGCCTACGAGGGCACGCTGGCGCTGAGCGAAGCCGATCTGACCGGCGGACCCGAACTCGACGACCGCCTCACCGCACTGGGTGGCTGGGCGGCCGGCCTGCTGGCCCAGCTGAGCTAGGCGCCTGGTCCCGAACGAGGCGGCTACAGGTCCCGGGCGATGGGGAGCAGCGGATCGAACTCGGGATCGCGTTTCTCGGCTTGGGCGGTGAAGCACTCGATCATGTCCGGGGGCTGGAACATCCCGGTCTGCCACGTGGCGATGAAGTTCAGCGAATCGGCGGTGGTGTGATCGCGGGTGTAGTTGATCGATTCCTTGGTGCCCCAGATCGCCAACGGCGATTTGGTGGCGATTTCGGCTGCGGTGTCGAGCACGGCCGACACCAGGTCCTCGGCAGTGGCGTAGACCTCGTTCACCAGACCGACCCGGTGGGCCTCGGCCGCGGTCATCCGGCGGCCGGTGTAGGCCAGCTCGCGGGCGACGCCCTCGGGGATCAGCTTGGGCAACCGCTGCAGGGTGCCGACGTCGGCGGTCATACCGATGTTGATCTCCTGAATGCAGAACCAGGCGTCCTCGGTGGCGTAACGCATGTCGGCCGCGGTGACCATGTCGACCGCGCCCCCCACACAACCTCCCTGGATGGCGATCAAGACCGGCATGCGGGCCTTCTCGAGTGCAGTGAAGCTGTCCTGCAGTCGCAACGCGGTCAGCCGCAGCTGGGCCCGTTGCCGTCCCAGTTCAGCGGTACTGCTGCCGCTCAGGCCGTCCCCGCCGGTGAACACGGCCAGATCCATGCCGGCCGAGAAGTGCCGGCCGGTCGAACTGATGACGATGGCACGCGCCGAGCCCCGATCGGAGATGTCGTTGATGATGGTGGGGAGTTCGGTCCAGAACTCGGGAACCATCGAGTTGAGTTCGTCCGGTCGATTCAGGATCACATGCGCGACGTGGTCGAGTTGTTGGACGTCGAAGCAGCGGTAGCTCATCGATCACGCCGACTCTTCGGCATCGAGGGCGAACGTCTCGAACTCGTCGGCGGTGTCGGTCCAGTCCTCGAACTGGATCACGCCGATCTCGGTGAACCGCTTCCGCAACCAGCCGTCGCCGCCGTCGAGCAAACCGAGCTTCTTGCAGTTCGGCACGATCTTGGAAAACAGCATCTGTTGGAAGATCTTCTGCTCCTCGGGCAGGTCGAGCAGGCGCTCGGCGACCGGACGGATCGGCACCCCCATGCGTTCCCAGACCTCCTGCTGGATGAACCGATCGCGCATGCGGACCGACGCCTCGAAGGCAAACTCCTGGCGCTCCCGGATCTCGGCTTGGGTGAGCTCGCCGTAGAACTCCTGCAGCGAGAGCACGCCGAAGGCCACGTGGCGGGCCTCATCGCTCATCACGTAGCGCAGCAGCTCCTTCAGCAGCGGTTCGGTCGTCATCTGCCGCATGAAACCGAAGGCGGCCAGGGCCAAGCCCTCGACCATGATCTGCTTGCCCAGGTAGGTCATTTCCCAACGGCTGTCGTTGATGATGTCGTCGATGAGCATGCCCAGATGCGGGTTCATCGGATAGAAGTTCGCGTCGACCTTCTCGTCGAGGTACTTGGCGAAGACCTCGACGTGGCGGGCCTCATCGACCACCTGCGTCGCCGCGTAGTACTTGGCATCGATCCACGGGACGGTCTCGACGATCTTGGCGGTGCACAACAACGCACCTTGTTCGCCGTGCATGAACTGACTGAGGCGCCATGACAGCGACTCGTAGCTGAACTCGGCCCACTCCTTGTCGCCCCAGTGCTCGAGCGGCGAGCCGGGTTCGCTGAAGGTCTGTTCGGGGCCCATCTCGGTCATGATGCTGAACGCGGTGTGGGGATCGACCTCGATCGACCAGTCGAGGTCGGTCTGGGCGTTCCACTGCGAGGTCTTGGCCTTCTCGTAGAGCTTGTCGAGGCGGGGCCGCTCGCCCTTCTCGTAGTTCCAGGTGAACAGCGCGTCAGCGTTGTCCTCGACCGCGTGGATGACTTCGCCGCGATCCCAATCATCAGCGGCGTGCAGGATGGCCTCGATGTCGTCGACCTCGGCGCGGCCGAGGATCTCCTGATCGGTCGAGTACTCCGGGTTTGCGTGGGTGTCGGTCACGATGCTCCTTCTCTACAGTTGGGTGTACGGGTGGGTCTACGGTTCGGGCTGCGGTGCGGCGGCGACGAGCAGCCGCTCGATCAGGGCGACCCAATCGTCGGGGGCCGGCATGGGGGCCTCGATGACTTGCGACAGGTGCATGCCCAGGCCGATGGCCTGACACAACCGCACGACGGCGTCGGTCGACAGCTCGGGGTCGAACAAGCCGGCGCCCTTGGCTTCGTCGACGATCTTGGCCAGCCGGTTGTCCTGCTCGGTCAGCCGCATGCGCAGCCCATCGGCCAGTTCGGCCGACCGCCGGGCGGCCACGATGGCCTCGAGCAAGAGCCCCTCACCTTTGTTGAGCGGTTCGACCAAGTGCTCGCCCAAGGCGCTGAGCAATTCGACCGCGCTCTCTTGACCGGTGCCACCCATCAACAGCTCTTCGATTTCGGCCGGCATCCGCGATTGCATGGCGTCGACCAACAACTCGGCCTTGCCGGCGTAACGGCTGTAGATCGCGCCGGTGGTCAGTCCCGCTCGCCGGGCGATCTCGGCCACACCGGCGCCGTCGTAGCCCCGCTCGGCGAAGACCTCGGCCGCCGCATCGATCAGGGCCTGCCGGGTGGCATCGGAGCCAGCGGGAGGCGCAGCGGCGGTGCCGGAGGGCAGCGCAGCGGCGGTGCCGCCTGAGGGGGTGTCTTCAGCGTCGATGCGACCGATCATAATGACTATTATCGCCACGGGCAAGCGCCGACCTGAGCCCAACAGGCCGAAACTGTCGCCGCCGCCGCCCGTGCGCTACACAAGGGGCAGGCCGCCAACGCAAACGATCGTGCCTCCAGGGGGAATCATGCCGTCGCTGACCATCGAGCCGATCACCGCCACCCTCGGTGCCGAGGTGTCGGGCTTCAGCATGGCCGATGTCGACGATTCCACCCGCGACGAACTCCGCAAGGCCTGGCTCGATTACAAGGTGTTGGTGCTGCGCGACCAGCACGTCTCGATCGAGGAGCACATCGCTTTCGGCGCGCTCTTCGGCGAACTCGAGGTCCACCCCTTCACCGAGGGCATCGACGGGTACCCCGAGATCGTCCTCCTCGAAGCCGGCGGCGACACCGGCAAGACCTTCGTCGCAGCCGGCTGGCACTCCGACGTCACCTGGCGGGCCGAACCCTCGATGGGCTCGATCCTGCGAGGCCGTGAAATCCCAGCGGTGGGGGGCGACACGTGCTTCTCCGATGCGACCGCGGCCTACGACCGCCTGAGCGACGAGTGGAAGGAACGGGTCGACGACAAGTTCGCCATCCACGACTACGCCCGGGTCTTCGCCAGCCGAGTCGCCCCCGAAGAGCAGGAGGCGATTCGCGAGAAGTACCCGCCGCAACGGCACCCGGTGATTCGCACCCACCCCGAGACCGGCGCCCGCGGCATCTACACCAACATCGGATTCACCTCGCACATCGATGGCGTCGACGAAACCGAGAGCCGGGCCATCCTGCGCCACCTCGAACGCGCGATCATGAACCCCAGCATCCAGATGCGGGTGCGGTGGCGGCCCGACACCTTCGTGATGTGGGACAACCGGGCCGTGCAACACGCCGCGACCAACGACTTCCTGCCCGCCTACCGCCGGATGGAACGCGTCACCGTGATCGGCGACCGGCCGTATTGACCCGCTCGTTCCTCGCTCCCGCGGCGCTGAGTCGGTCGCGCAGCGACCTTGGTCACCTTGCGGCTGCGTCGGAGACGGCGAGCCGCCCCGCGACGTTGTGAGCGCAAGCGAACAACTCGGCGGAACGCGTCGCGTTCCCGCGCTCCCGCTCCGGGCTGGGTTTCCCGATGACGTTGTGCGACAACCAATCGCGTACGGACTGAACGAGACAGAGCGACCTTGATCAGCTTGCTGCAGCGGCCAAGCTGCCTTGCGCCTACAAGAGCGAACTGAGCGGCATCTGGGGGCGGGCGCCGACGTGGGAGATGACCTCCGAGGCCGCCATCGAGGCCAGCCGGCCACACTCGGCCAACGGCCGTCCGGTGGAAAGGC
Source organism: Acidimicrobiales bacterium (assembly GCA_013002375.1). Classification (GTDB taxonomy): domain Bacteria; phylum Actinomycetota; class Acidimicrobiia; order Acidimicrobiales; family SHLQ01; genus JABDJW01. Next base: position 5,824 of record JABDJW010000447.1, read on the forward strand.
CGAAGAGGAAGCCTGACGAGTAGAGGTCGCCGGCACCGGTCGTGTCGACGACCTTCTCGATCGGTTCGGCGCCAACCTCGATCGTCTGATCGCCGGCCACGATGATCGAGCCCTGCTTCCCGAGGGTGACCGCGCCGATCTCGACTTCGGTGCGCAGCGAGGCGATGACCTCGTCCAGGTCGTCGGTCTGGTACAGCGCCCGGAGTTCGTCCTCGTTGCCGAACAAGATGTCGACCTGATCGCCGATGAGGGCGAGCCACTCGTCGCGATGACGCTCGACGCAGAAGCCGTCCGACAACGTCAACGACACCTGCCGGCCCGCCTCACGAGCGACCGACATCGCGCCGCGAATCGCGGCCTTGGCCGGTTCGGTGTCCCAGAGGTAGCCCTCGCAGTACACGATCGAGGAATCGGCCACCAGCTCCTCGTCGACATCGATCGGATCGAGAAAGGCCGAAATGCCGAGAAACGTGTTGAGGGTGCGCTCGGCATCGGGGGTGACCTGGA
>JABDJW010000006.1 GCA_013002375.1 Acidimicrobiales bacterium
CCCGTACCCCGAACCGGCCCATCTCGTCGGCACCGACACGGCAGAGGTGATCGAGTGCGGCCTTGGCCGCACCGTAGCCGCCCAGGAAACGCATGGAATCCTGCCCGGCGTGCGACGAGCAGCCGACGAAGGAGCCGCCCCCCTGCTTGGCCATCTGGGTTCCGGCATGCTTGAGGGTCAAGAACGTTCCGATGTAGTTGAGCTCCATCGTCGAGCGGATGTCATCGACCTCGGCGGTGACCAGGGGGCCCATGCCGGTCGAACCGCCCGCGCAGGCAAACACACCATCGAGCCGGTCGGTCGTCGCCGTCGCGGCCTGTACCGCGGCCACCACGCTGGCCTCGACCGTGACATCGCACACGATGTGGCCGACCGCCGCGCCATCGGCAGCGCCGGCCGCGATGCGCTCGGCGGCCGCGATCAGCTTGTCCTCGGTGCGACCGCAGATCGTGACGTTCGCACCATCGGCGGCCAGCTTCGCGGCCGCGGCCTCGCCGATGCCACTTCCGCCGCCGGTGACCAACACCGAATACCCCTCGATCGAACCCATGGTGTGCGTCGCCCCCGTTCCAGTCGTGACCTCGTGATGCCCGCCGACCCTAGCGGACTGCCGAGATGGCGGTGCAAGGGCGCTACGCCGACCTGCTCCCCAAGTCCTGGGCGCAGCGAAAGCCGAGATGGCCCGTCGTCGAGTCGGGCGTCGAGGCGTGGCGAGCCGCCACCCGATAGCGGTTGCAGTAGCTCTCGTGACAGAGATAGCTGCCCCCTCGCATGACCCGGAGCTGGCCCGAAGCCGGTCCGGTGGGCGCCACCAAGGGCCGTTCGGGCGGGAAGCGGTTCTCGAACCAGTCAGCGCACCACTCCCAACTGTTGCCGCTGGTGTTGTACAGACCGAAACCGTTCGGTTCGAAGGCGTCGACCGGGGCAGTGCCGGCGTAACCATCGGCCTCGTCGTTGAGATCGGGGAATCGGCCGGTCCAGATGTTGCATCGAAACACGCCGTCGGGCACCAGTTCGTCGCCCCACGGAAACACCGCCTGCTCCAAGCCACCCCGGGAGGCATACTCCCACTCCGCTTCGGTCGGCAGCCGCTTGCCGCACCAGGCGGCAAAAGCTTCGGCATCGGTGGCCGACACGTGTACCACCGGGTGGTCCAGCCGATCGTCGATCGAGCTCCCCGGCCCTTCGGGATGGCACCAGTCCGCACCGAAGACCTGCCGCCACCACTCGGCGCCGACGACGCCTCGCGTTTCCTCGAAGTCGTCGGGGAGAAAGCCGCCGAACACGAACGACCAACCGAACCGTTCGGCCGCGGTGACATGGCCGGTCGCCTCGACGAACGCGGCAAATCGCTCGTTGGACACTGCGACCGGATCGATCGCGAAGGGGGCAAGCTGCACCTCGCGGACCGGCCCCTCTCCATCGCCGGCGAACCACTCCTGGTCAGTGCCCATCAAGAAGGACCCGCCGGGGAGCACGAGCGGCTCGACGGTATCGGCGCCGGCCATCGTTGGATTCGACGTCGTCCGAGCGGCCGCGCTCGACGCCGCGGTGTCAGCGGGCCGAGAGGGCGAACAGCAGGCAGCGGTGGTGTCGGGTTCGATAGCCCGACGGTAGACCGCCACCGAGGCCAACGAGAAGAGCGGCGGTCGCCACGTACTTCGCGGCTACTTGTCTGTGGCCGTCGATTCGCATCGCAAACAGGTTCGCCGTGAGCGGCTCTTTCAGGCCACTCCCCCGCCGCCGATCGGCGTGCCGGGCGCCTCGTTGGAAATCGACCCCGAAACCGACGTACCGCTGCTCGGCGCGAGGCAATGTCATCGCGACGTGCTGACCGCGCTGACCGCTGCGATGGGCGAATGGGCCGGCGCTTCACCAAGACCCAGGAGTTACGCCTCGACCGGCTTTCCCATATCGGTGGCCATCCGCTCGAGCATGGGGAACAGACCCTCGAACCCGGGGATCTTGTCGAGCCGCCAACGCGCGTAGAAGAAGGCGATGAAGAAGGACCCGAACCCGAGCACGAACCCGACGACGAGCCGGATCAGCAGATAGCCCGTCGCCGACGAGTTCTGCAGCAGCCACACGTCCCAAATCGAGGACAGCAGCTCGAAGGCAGCGGCGAACAGGGTGAGGTGCGACATGGTCGATCGGTAGATCGGATGCTCGCGAGTCGTCCGCTCGAACGGAAAGACGTACGGCATGGCCTTCTCGACCAGCGGCTGGCCGATCACGACCGAACCCAACAACACCAGACCGATCGCGACCTTGGTGCCGATGCCGATGCCGAAGTAGAGATCCTCGGAATCGAAGATGATGCCGAGAGCACCCCGGGCGACGAGGTAGAGCAGGAGCAGCGGGAGGAACCGGCCGACCGGGTGGCCCTCGCGGTAGCGGGCCACCATCGACTTGATGCCCCAGATCGAAACCAGCCCGATGGCCCACGGCAGGCCATTGCCATCGCCGTGGAGGTACTCGCCGAACCGCTGTCCGCCGATGAACAGGGCGATCAAGATGATGCTGTCCCAGTTGGTGCCGCCGTTCAGCACATTCGGGTGCGGCTCTTCTGACTCCGCGACGTCGTTCACCAGATCCAATCTAGAGCGCCCTACCGGCCGAACGGGGGCCGACCGAGCAAAGTTCGCGACCTCAGCTGGTCTGGGCCAGCATCAGGTTGCGGAGTTCGGGCGTGAGCAACGTTCCGCTGCGATCGACCAGCAGGCCCATTTCGTAGCCGATCAGGTCAACGTCGGCCGAAGGTGTGGTCACCACGGCCAGTGCACCACCGTGACCCACGCGGGTCACGAACAAGTAGCGATGCTCCATCACGATCATCACCTCTTGGACCGCGCCGACACCGGTGCCTTCGGTCGAACCTTCGGCCAGACCGATGACGGCCGCGGCCACGGTTGACAACCGCTCGGCGGCATCGGTCTCGAGCCGGGTCGACCGAGCGATCGGTAGCCCGTCGACGGAGAACACCAGGGCGTGCTCCACCCCGGCAACGGTCATCGCGAAGTTCTCGATCAGCCCGTTGAGTTGTACCGCATCGTTCTGCAGATCGTTCATCGTGTTGCTCGTTTCTTGGTTGGTGACATCGTTGGTTGATGGGCGGGGTTGGGAGTCAATGGGGGCGGTCGGTTACTCGGGGCGGTCGTAACGCGAGCGTTCGACACCTCGTCGATAGCTCGACAGCATCCGCTTGAGGTCCTCGGGCGAACGGCGGCCGGAGCTCTGCCGTTCGGCAATCTGTTGCAGGTCACCGCGGGCCGGCGCCGCGGGCTCGTCGTGCTCGGATGCTGCGGCTGACGCCGGGAAAACCGATGCGGCGTCGGCCTCGGGCACGGCCGGCGCCGGGAGGCCCATCGTCGCGCCTCGGCGCCGTTTGGGCAGTGGCGGCAGTGCCGCCAGTTCTTCGAGCGGCGGTGATGCTTCGGCGGGGATCGCTGGCGCCGGGGCGTCGACGTCCGCCGCGGCAACGATGGGTTCGTCCTCGAACGCCGGCGTTGATTCCTCGGTCCGTGTGGGCTCGACGACGGGCAGGGCGACGACCGCCTCGACCGGTTCCGCGTCGATTGATTCCGCGTCCAGTGTTTCCGCGACGATTTGGTTGGCGTCTTCTGGTTTTTGGGGCTCGGCTGGTTCCGCATCGCCTGATTCCGCTTCGACCGATTCCGGGGGTTCGGCGCGCACCGCGAGCCCGGCTGGACGGCGAGGAACCGATGGCTCCTCGGCGACGGGCTCGTCCCGGTCGACCGGGTCATCTGCTTCGTCGGCCGCGGCGTCCATGTCCCCGGGCCCGTCGACCGTCGCCGCTTCCATGTCCTCGAGCGCGTCGGCGGTCGGCTCGTCAGCGGTGGCCGCCTCAGCGGCCAGATCGTCGGCTTCGGGGAGGGCCGCATCGGGCTCGGCGAGGAGGGCATCGAGCTCGTCGATGGTCATCCGCGATGGCAGGGGTGGCGCGTCGACGAGCGGTTCGGTAGCCGGGCCATCCAGCAACGGATCGGGCAGCGTCTCGATCAGCCCGGCATCAGGAGCGATGGCATCGAGGTCGAAGCCGGCGAGCGAGGCCCGCGTCGCGTTCGGAATCGGTTCAGGGTCGCCCACGGCGTGGTCTTCGTC
>JABDJW010000026.1 GCA_013002375.1 Acidimicrobiales bacterium
CCGCAGCGCAGCGAGGATACCGACGACGCAGAACAAGGCGCTCGAGATGTCGCCCAGGGCGCCGACCGGGTTGGCGGTGGGCGGTTGGCCGGGGCGGCGCTTGTATTCGTAGATCCCCGACATGGCCTCGACGACGGCGGCGTAGGCGGCCCGGTCGATGTAGGGCGACGCCGGATCGTTGCCGAAGCCCGAGACCGAGGCGTAGATGATGTCGGGTTTGACCGCCCGCACGTGCTCGTACCCGATGCCGAGTCGATCGGCGGTGCCGGCCCGGAAGTTCTCGCACACCACGTCGAAGTTCTGGGCGAGCCGGAGGAACAGATCGACGCCTTCGGGTGACTTCAGATCGAGGGTGACGCTGCGCTTGTTCAGGTTGTTGCGGAGGAACGTCGCGCCGACGCTGCGCCCGTCCGGGTCGGTGATGGCCGGCGTGGAGCCGCGGCCGCTGTCACCGCCCTTGGGGTGTTCGACCTTCACGACGTCGGCACCGAGGCGGGCCAGGAGTTGGGTGGCGAATGGCATGGCCGCCATCTGTTCGGCGGCCAGGATCCGCACGCCGGCCAGCGGTCGAGGGTCGTCCTGGAACTCGTCGTTCGCAATGTCGCCGAGCTGCATGGGTTCGTTCGTCATGTGGTCTCTACTTCTACTCGATTCGAACGTGGGCGGTCTGGTTGTGAGGCCCTGAACGGCCGCTGCACACTGCACGGATGGACTCCGCCGAGCCCACGGCGTCACCGATCGTCGTGCGTTACCCCGACGATCTGCCGATCACCGAACGGCGCGACGAACTGCTGGCGGCCATCGGTGACAACCAGGTGGTGGTCGTCGCCGGCGAGACCGGTTCGGGGAAGAGCACCCAATTGCCCAAGATGTGTCTCGAGCTCGGGCTGCACGAGCAGGGCTGGATCGGCCACACCCAACCAAGGCGCATCGCAGCCCGGTCGATCGCGGAGCGGGTCGCCGAGGAGCTCGACGACGAGGTTGGGGGCCTGGTCGGGTACAAGGTTCGCTTCACCGACAAGGTCTCGAAGAAGACTGCGATCAAGGCGATGACCGACGGCATCCTGCTGGCCGAGATGCAGCACGATCGCAACCTCGACGCGTACAGCACGATCATCGTCGACGAGGCCCACGAGCGAAGCCTGAACATCGACTTCCTGCTCGGCTACCTGCGCCAGCTGTTGCCGAAGCGGCCCGATCTGAAGATCATCATCACCTCGGCCACGATCGACACCGAGCGCTTCTCCCAGCACTTCGACGACGCGCCGATCATCGAGGTGTCCGGCCGCACCTATCCGGTCGAGGTGCGCTATCACCCGATCGAGGACGAGGTCACCGGCCTGTCGCTCACTCAGGCCGAGGCGATCGTCGAGGCGGTGAACGAGCTCGAACTCGAAGGGCCGGGCGACGTCCTGGTGTTCTGCAGCGGCGAGCGGGAGATCCGCGAGGCGACCGATGCCCTGGCCGAGGCCCGGCTTCGCAACACCGAAGTCGTTCCGCTCTACGGCCGGCTGTCAGCGGCCGAACAGCACCGGGTGTTCGATCGCTCCCGACGCAGTGCCCGTCGAATCGTCGTTGCGACCAATGTGGCCGAGACCTCGCTGACGGTCCCGGGCATTCGCTATGTGGTCGATCCCGGCACGGCCCGCATCAGTCGCTACAGCAACCGGACCAAGGTGCAGCGGCTGCCGATCGAGGACGTTTCCCAAGCCAGCGCAAACCAGCGTTCGGGGCGGTGTGGTCGGGTGGCTCCCGGAATCGCCATTCGCTTGTACTCCGAGGCGAACTTCGCCAACCGGCCCGAGTTCACCGAGCCGGAGATCACCCGTACCAACCTGGCATCGGTCATCTTGCAGATGGCTGCGCTCGGCCTCGGCGACATCGAGACCTTCCCCTTCGTCGATCCGCCGGAGCTGCGCAACATCCGTGATGGCGTCGCCCTGCTCGAAGAGCTCGATGCGGTTCGGCCCGGTCGGGAGGGCACCCGGAAGTGGCTCACCCCGATCGGTCGGAAGCTGGCCCGCATGCCGATCGATCCGCGCTTCGGCCGCATGGTGATCGCGGGGGCAGAAGATGGCTGTCTCCGTGAGGTGATGATCATCACCGCCGCGATGTCCGTGCGCGATCCGCGCGAACGACCGCGCGAGAAGCAGGCCCAGGCGGCGCAGTTCCATGAGCGGTTCGACGAGCCGGGCTCCGACTTCGTTTCCTGGCTCAATCTGTGGAGCTACCTGGAGGCCGAGCGCAAGGGTCGGTCGAACAGCAGCTTTCGCCGGATGGTCGGGAAGGAGTTCCTCAACTACAACCGCATCCGCGAGTGGTGGGACATCGTCCGCCAGCTCGAGCGCACGGCGAAGTCGCTGCGGTGGCCGGTGAACGACTTCGATCCGGAGCGCCTCGAATCCGCCGCAATACGCGACAACATCCACCGTTGCCTGCTGACCGGCTTGCTGTCGCACATCGGGTTGAAGGATGCCAACGGTTCGGAATTCACCGGCGGACGGAACGCACGGTTCGTCATCGGTCGCAGTTCGGTCCTGGGCAAGAAGCCGCCGAACTGGGTGATGGCCGGAGAGCTGATCGAAACCAACCGGCTGTGGGCCCACAGTGCCGCTCGGATACAGCCCGAATGGGCCGAGCAGGCCGGCGAGCATCTGATCAAGCGCACCTACGAGGAACCGCAGTGGGACGCCGAGAAGGGCTCGGCGATGACCATTGAGCGGGCGACCCTCTACGGGGTGCCGCTGGTGGCGGGGCGGCGGGTGCACTACCGGAGGGTCGACCCCACGGTGGCCCGGGAGCTCTTCATCCACCATGCGCTGATCGAGGGGGACTGGCAGACCGATCACGCGTTCTTTGCCCAGAACGAGGGAGTGCTCGACGAGGTGCGGCGGCTCGGTGCCCGCCAGCGGCAGGACCTGTTCGTCGAGTACGACGTGTTGTACGACTTCTACGACCAGCGGGTGGGGGACAAGGTCACGTCGGGTGCCGACTTCGATCGCTGGTGGAACAAACGCCGCCAACGCGAGCCGCGCCTTCTCGACCTGCGACTCGAGGAGATCTTCGACACCAGCCGACTTGATGTCGACGACGACTTCTTTCCCGAGGTGTGGTCGGCCGGCGATCTGGAATTGGCCGTCGATTACGAGTTCGACCAGAGCGCGCCGAACGACGGGGTCACGGTCACGGTGCCCGTGTCGTTGCTGAGCCGAATCGATCCGGCCGTCTTCGATTGGAACGTGCCGGGCCTTCGCGAAGAATTGGTGACCGCGCTGCTGCGATCGATACCGAAGCAACTCCGCAAGGCCTTCGTCCCGATCCCCGACACGGTCCAGCGAATCTTGCCGAACCTGTCGCACCCGACGGGTGACCTGGTCGAGGCCGTCCGCCGGGAGCTTCGGGTGCTCTCGCCCGCGCCCCTGCCCGCAGATGCGATCGTGCTCGACCGACTCCCCAGCCACCTTCGACCGATCTACCGGGTGGTGAACGACGATGGCGACCTGTTGGCGCACGGTCGCGATCTCGGATCGATTCGGGCGCAGCTTTCGGCCGAGGTCACCCGCGTCTTGGCCGGTGGCCACCACGAACTGGTTCGATCCGGCGAGACCCGGTGGGTGTTCGGCGATCTCCCGCGCCGGATACGTACCGTTGCGGCCGGGCGGGACGTCGATGCCTTCCCGGGGCTGGTTGACGAGGGCGACACCGTCGGCGTTCGGCTTCATCCGACGCCCGATGCACAGTACGAATCCATGTGGTCGGGGACCCGTCGTCTTGTGCGGCTCAACGTCGGCGGGTCGGCCCGCATGCTGGACGATCTGCTCGACCGCGAGGCCACGCTGGCCCTCGCGACGAGCCCGCACGGTTCGAAGGTGGCCTGGGTGCACGATGCGGCCGACTGCATCTTCGGTCACCTCCTCGAGCGCGGCGGCGGGGTGGTCTGGAACGAGGCCGACTTCGATCGACTGGTGGCCGAGGTGCGTTCGGCGCTACCCGATGCGGTCGAGAAGCTGGGCCGACGTGCGGTCCAGATCCTCGTCACCGCGGCCGAACTTCGCCATGATCTGAGCCGCCCGGTGCCCAAACGGCTGCATCCGGCCTACCTCGACATGCAGGCCCAACTCGACCGGCTCATCTACCCGGATCACCTGTCCGGGGTCGGCGCTCACCGCCTCGCCGACGTCGTGCGCTACCTCGCCGGCATGCGGGTCCGGCTCGACAAACTGCCCAATCGAGTCACCAAGGACGAGCAGTTGATGACGAGGTGCCGCAACCTCGAGAACGAGTTCGACGCCTATGCCGAGCAGCTCCCGCCGTCGACCGAACTCGAGGATCTGAACTGGCAGCTCGAGGAGTTTCGCATCGCGACCTTCGCCCAACAGGTGGGCACCACTGGCAAGGTCAGCAGCGAACGGATTCGCGCCCGGCTCCGTGAGCTCTGACGATTCAGGAGCGGCTCGGCCGGGCGGGGCGAGCCGACGCGGCAACCCAGTCGTCCATCGCCTGCCACGTCTGGTCGATCACCGCCATCCGCTCCTCGGGCTCGCGCGGCATGTCTGCGGCCGCGATACGCCAGAGCTTGACCCGGATGGGCTCGACGAACGGGACGTGAGCGGCAATCGAGCGAAGCGATCCAAATGGCTCGAAGCCGGTGTGGGCGATGAAGAGCACATCGCTGCGAGGACGGCCGCGAAGCATGGCCAGGATGCCGCCGGGCCGCGGCGGTAGGAGGTGGCGGAGGTCGAGACGGTCGTGGCGTTGAGGGTCCTGTTCGGCCAATCGGGCCATGCTCTTCTTGGCCCGGGCTTCGCTGTAGAAGGTCCCTTCCGGAAAGAGTACGAGTGCCTCGGGCCCGGCCGTGGCGGCCAGGCGCTCGATCGCCGTCGTTTCGCCTTCGAGCCGCTCCGAGGCGCGGGCCACGAAGTGGTTCGGATGGCGGTTGCCGTAGAGGCCGAGGCAGGGATCCCAGGCCAACTCGCGCTTGAGGACGTGTCGAGCAGCCCGATCAGTTCGGTGGGCGAGCACGATGGTCGGCAGCAGGGCGTCGAAGAAGCTGGCGTGTTGGGCCGCGACGATCGCGGGCGTCTCGGTGACGAGAGCCAAGCCGTCGATCTCGATCTGCAGGCGGAGGAACCGCTGGGCCGCGCGCACGATCGAATGGGCCCACCAACGCTGGACCCGGTAGTGGGCACGGCGTGACCAGCGGGTCGACATGAACAGCCCGCAACCGGTCGCGATCCAGAGCAGGACCGCAAGCATGATTCCGGCCCCTTCGAGCAGCACGTAGCCGTACACAAAGGCCAGCAGCCGCAGCAGGCGCCTTCGACGTGGCGCAGTCGCCAGGTCGATGACGAGCGCAACGGCAAAGAGCGCCGGCGCCAGGAGCAGCAGCATCGGTGTGCCGAGCACCAGGCCCGCAGCCAGCAACCGGCGGATCGCCGGGGAAGGAGTGTGCACGTTCAGGAGTACGTTGGGACCGCTGCTGTTGGATGCAGCCGCCACAACGCCGTGTCCCGAGGCAAGGGTGTCAGACACCGGTACGGGCATTCTCGGGGTGTCGGGACATCGGTACGTGGTGAGATCGGTTGGTTTGTCAGGTGAGGAGCGCTTCGCAGCCGGTGCCGGTCAAGACCGCGTTGGCACGGGTCCGGGCGGAGTGATCGAGATGGGAGTATTGCTCGCGCACCCAGGTGAGGCACTTGCCCTGGTACTTGAACGGGCCCTGGCGGTATTCGGCACCGTCGATCTGGCACGACATGGCGTCGGCCTCTGATTTGAGCGCGGCGGCGTTGGCCAGCATGAACGGCGCGTAGGTTCGGCCCGCTTCGGTCAGCAATTCGAGGACTGTGTCATCGAGCTGGTCGACGTCGAACCAACCGTTGTCGCCGTCGACATTCCACCAGGACAGGTCGTCGATGCGCTCGATCCAGTTCACCGCGCGAGGGGCGAGCTCGACCGCGACCGCCATCGGCGTCGGATCCCACCACAGCATCGGCTTGAGCTGGCCGTACAGGGCGAAGTCGACGCGACTCGGGCGGTCGCCGAGGAGGAAGTCCCGCTGGCCAAAGTGGCGCTGGAGGATCGCCAACACCCGCCGGTACGACCCCTCAATGATCGGAAGGTTCGCGTCGGTCGAGCCGACGAGGGCGCGGCGGCCCACCTGCCGTTCGATGATGGCGTCGTGGGCCAAGGCGTGGGTTCCGTCGTCGAGCTGAAGGTTCTGGTCGAGGGGCAGAAGCCAGCCCGCCTTTTCGATGTCGGGTTCGTAGGTCCACCGGTAGTGGTACATCGCCTTGGTGACCCATTCGTCGGCGAAGTCCTCGAGCAGGAAGTCGACGAAGGCGAGTGCCGGATCGGTCGGGACCACACTGCGCTCGGCGAACTCGCCCTCGAGGCGGGTGATCTGTGGTGAGGAGTCGACCATCACGTCGGCGTAGCCGCCGGCGCCGTCGGGCCAGGCCAGCACCGGAATGACCGGCACCGGGGCGGCTGGGATGTCATCCCACCTGGAGTTGCGCAGCACCCAGCGAAACGGGATGTGACGGTATCGCAGCACCGCTCGCATCTTGAGGCTGTAGGGCGAGCTGAATGCTCCACCGATGACGATCTGGGCGGCTGAATTGCTCATGGGCGGACCCTATCGACGGTTGGGAACTTGTGCCAGGCTGATGCGCACTTGCCTCGGGTCAGGTCGGCCGGACCCGTTCGAGCCGGACCCGTTCGAGGTGGCTGGGCACGATGGCCGGCCAATCCAGCTCGGCCTCGATGGCGTCGCGCAGCGCATCCGAACCGTTGGGTTCGCCGTGCACCAGGTACACCGCGTCCGGCGTTCCCTCGGCTGCACTGAGCCAGCCGAGCAGCTCGTCGTGGTCGGCGTGGACCGAGAAGGATCGGAGGTTGGCGATCTCGGCCCGGACCCGCACGTAGGAACCGAGCATCTTCACCTCGTCGCGGCCTTCGGCCAGGAGGCGGCCTCGGGTGCCTGCCGCCTGGAACCCGACCAGGATCACCGTGTTGCGGCGATCGGGGAGGAGCCGGGCCAGGTGATGCAGCACCCGACCGCCGGTGGCCATGCCCGAGGCCGACACGATGATCGACGGGCTGGGCGCACCGGCCAGGCTCTTCGATTCTTCCACCGTGCGGATTTCGTGGAGCTGGCCGGCATCGAAGGGGTTCGGTTGGCCGCGGAGTTCGGGACGGATGTCGTCCGAGCCACGATCGATCGCCCGGCGGTACACGCCGAGGGCCCGGAGGGCCATCGGGCTGTCGACGTACACCGGCATCGACGGGATGGTGCCGGCCTCGATGAGCTGACGTAGGCGATACAGGACGACCTCGGTCCGGTCGACGGCAAACGCGGGGATCACGACGGTGCCGCCGCGGTCGGCGG
>JABDJW010000028.1 GCA_013002375.1 Acidimicrobiales bacterium
GGGTGACGAGCACCGGCGGATCGCCGGCGTCGAGGAACTCGGTCACCTCGGCCGACACGGCACCGTGCGCCGGCCCGTCCCACAGCGAGAAGCCGGTCATGGTGAAGGTTTCCGGCCAGTCATCGGCCGGCTCGACATAGCGCGGTGAGGCCATACCGAGGTTCAGCCAGGGTGACCGCATCGCGTCCAGCGGACTGCGCCGAGTCGCATCGAGCCCGAGCTTGCGTCGATGGGCGAGGAAGTCGTCCTCACAGGTCAGGGGGGCAAAGGCCCGCGATCGGCCGAATCGCCACAGCGCCGCGTTCCCCCGCCGGCCCAGATCCGGAAGCGGATGGGGTGGCCGGGTGGCGGTCGGGATGAGCATCGGGAACAGGTCGCCGCCCACCCATGGCACATCGCACGCCTCAGCGGCCATCGAGCCGACGATCGCAGCCGCGGGGTGGCTGAACAGCAAATCGGCGCCATCGACCTCGGCGTGGAGCGCGGCGAAGAAGTCATCGAGGTACGGGACGCAGAGCTTCTTGAAGAACAGCCGGAGTTGCAGGGCACCCCCGAACCGCATGCCCCACTTGGCCAACCATTCGCCGTGCTGATCCAGCGAGACCGGCGCCAGCGAATCCGAACCCGAGTGCGCGACCGAGAACGGTTCGGCGGCGAACAGCGGGTGAAACTCCCGCGGGCAGACGTAGGTGACGTCATGGCCCCGTCGGTGCAGCTCCGAGGCAATGGGCACGAACGGGAACACGTCGCCCCGATAGGCGTTGGAGTACACCACGATCCGAGCCATCGCCCGACCCTAGGCGACTTGCGTCACAGCACCCCACCGACCGACGATCGGGCCATGGCCCGACCCGACAACACCGCTTCCGACACCACATCCGATTCCGCCGCCGACTTCGAACGCCCCGGTACCTGGCCGGTCGGCACGATCGACCTCGGCATTGGTTTCCCGTACCGCAGCGTGGAGGAGAAGAAGGCCACGTACGAGTTCATGAAGCCGCTCTACAAGGACCGGGAAACGATCGAGGCCATGGAGTTCCCGGCCGAGTACATGTTCAAGAACGTGCCCGACGTCGTCGACCCCGACGTCGACCCGATCGACTGGACCATCGCGGCCATGGATCGCTGGGGCATCGAGATCGGGAAGTCGAGCGTGGGCGATGCGGGCTGCGAAGCCCAGGAGCGCTACCCGGATCGCATCTGCCTCAGCTACGAGATGAGGGATCCGCACGACCCCACCACGCAGGTGCGGTTGATCAAGGAGGCCCATCGCAACCATCAGATCGTGGGCGTCGGCTGCTTCCCCTGTGGCTTCCTGCCCCAGGTCCCGATCGACAGTCCGCTGATGTACCCGGTGTACGCGACCTGCTGCGAACTCGACATCCCGATCTCGATCAACGCCGGCATCGTCGGCCCGCGCATGCCGTCGGCGCCCCAACACGTCGAGCGGCTCGATCAGGTCTGCTACGACTTCCCCGAACTCACCATCGTCACCCGCCACGGCTGTGAACCGTGGGAGAAGCTGGCCATGAAGCTGATGCTCAAGTGGCCTGGGCTGCACTACTGCACGTCGGCCTTCGTCCCGAAGCACTACCCCGAAGAGATCGTGAACTACGCCAACACCCGCGGGGCCGACAAGGTCTTGTACTGCGGCTACTTCCCGGCCGGCATCAGCCTCGAACGACAGTTCACCGAGATGGCCCAGTACAACCCGTTCAACGACGACGTCTGGCCCAAGTTCCTCCGCGACAACGCCATCCGGGTGTTCCGGCTCGACCAGCGCTTCCCGCATCTGGCCACCAGCAGCTGATTCGGTCGTGGAACAAACGACGATCACCCTGCACTCCGGGTTCCCGGTCGGGCCGGTCGATCCCCGCATCTTCGGTGGCTTCCTCGAACACATGGGCCGTTGTGTGTACGAGGGTGTCTACGACCCGGAATGTGTCCATGCTGATGCCGACGGGTTGCGAACCGACGTGCTCGGTGCGCTGGACCGGCTCGACATGCCGGTCGTGCGGTACCCGGGTGGCAACTTCGTCTCCGGCTATCACTGGCAAGACGGCGTGGGCCCGGTCGACGAGCGGCCGACCCTGCGCGAGCTGGCCTGGTCGAGCATCGAGACCAACCATTTCGGCACCGATGAGTTCATGGGGTTGTGCGACCGATTGGGCTGGACGCCGATGATGGCGGTGAACCTCGGCACCGGCAGTCCAGAGGAAGCCCGCAATTGGGTCGAGTACTGCAACTCCCCGGCCGGCACCAAGTACGCCGACCTGCGAGCAACCAACGGCAACCCCGAGCCCTACCGCGTGCCGCTCTGGTGCCTCGGCAACGAGATGGACGGCCCCTGGCAGCTCGGACACGGCCCGGCGGAGGACTACGCCAACCGGGCGCTGCAGGCGGCCCGCATGATGAAGAACGTCGACCGCTCGATCGAACTGGTGGCCAGCGGTTCGTCGATGGTCGAACTCGACAGCTACCTCGAGTGGGATCGCGTCGTGCTCGAATACCTCGGCACCGCGGCCGACTACATCAGCCTGCACCGCTACGTCGGCAACCAGAACGACGACACCGCCGATTTCCTGGCCGTCACCAACGCCATCGATGCCCAGATCGAAGCCGTCGACGCAATGTGCCGCTACGTGCAGGCCAAGCAGAAGAACTGGCGCCGCACCCACCTCGCGTTCGATGAGTGGAACGTCTGGTACAAGAACATGGAGATGAACGGCGCGGGCCAGGTTGCGCCCCACCTCATCGAGGAGCGGTACAACCTCGAAGACGCGCTCGTCGTTGCCGGGTTCTTCAACAGCTTCATTCGCCACGCCGACGTGGTGAAGATCGCCAACATCGCGCAGATCGTGAACGTGATCGCGCCGATCCAGACCCGCGGCGACGACATGCTGATCCAGTCGATCTTCCATGTGTTCGAGCAGTACAGCACCCGCCGCGCCGGCATCAGCCTGCGCCCTTCGGTCGATGGCCCCGAGTACCAGAGCCCGTCGTACGGGTCGGTCGACGTCATCGACACCAGCGCCATCCTGGACACCGACCAGCTTCACCTGTTCGTCACGAACCGCAGCCTCGATCAAGCCGCACCGGTGCTGGCCACGCTGGCCGACCATACGATCGAGTCGGTCGTGAACGCCCACATCATC
The DNA here is from genome assembly GCA_013002375.1 of Acidimicrobiales bacterium. Lineage (GTDB taxonomy): Bacteria > Actinomycetota > Acidimicrobiia > Acidimicrobiales > SHLQ01 > JABDJW01. Next base: position 3,156 of record JABDJW010000028.1, read on the forward strand.
AACGCCGACGACCCCAAGGCAGAGAACACGTTCGAGGATCAATCGGTTGTCGCGGCGAGGCCCTTCGACGGCGCGTCGATCTCCGGTGACGGGCTGGTCCTCCAGCTCCCGCCGTTGTCGACCGTGGCCACGACGGTGGCCCTGACATGAGCATGGGGCAGGCCCACCCCAGCGTCATCCTGATCAACTGCGACGATCTCGGCTACGGCGATCTCGGTTGCTATGGCTCGACGCTCAACCGCACGCCAGCGCTCGATCGGATGGCCGCCGAAGGGGTGCGCTTCACCGACTTCTATGCCGCGTCGCCGGTCTGTTCGCCGTCGCGCGCCGCCATGTTGACCGGCAGCTATCCGAACCGCATCGGCTTCGGCGGCAAGGCTGCCGGCAACCTCGGCGGAGTCCTGTTCCCCGGCTGGAGCGTGGGTCTCAACCCATCCGAAATCACCATCGCCCGGTTACTCTCCGACGCCGGGTACGCCACCAAGCTGGTCGGCAAGTGGCACTGCGGCGACCAGCCGCCGTTCCTCCCCACCGCCCACGGCTTCGACGAGTACTACGGCCTGCCCTACAGCAACGACATGGGTCGGCAGGTCGACGATCCAGACCGGCGGGTCCATGGCCTCAGCCCCGACGACATCGAGCCCCTCCTCCGGAAGATGGGCTGCGAGGAACCCTGGATTCGACCTCCGCTGCCCTTGATGGTCGACGACGAGGTGCTCGAGGCCCAACCCGACCAAGCGGCGCTGACCGGCCGGTACCTCGAACAAGCGGTGCGGTTCATTCGGGCCAAGCACGATCAACCGTTCTTCCTGTACCTCGCCCACATGTACGTGCACCTGCCGATCTATGTGCAGGAGCGCTTCAAGCAGGCATCCCAGAACGGCGACTACGGCGCCGCGGTCGAGTGCATCGATTGGGTCACTGCGGTGATCCTGGCCGAACTGCAGGCCTTGGGACTCGATGAACAGACCTTGGTGATCTTCACCAGCGACAACGGCGCGCTGGCCGTCGAGAACGGCGGCTCGGGCAGCAATGCGCCGCTGCGCGGCTCGAAGGGCAACACCTGGGATGGCGGCCAGCGCGTGCCCTGCATCGTGCGCTGGCCCGGCCGGATCCCGGCCGGCATCGAAACCGACGCCGTGACCACGCAGATCGACCTCTACCCGACGATCGCGGCCGCGTGCGGCGTGGCCACACCGACCGATCGAGTGATCGACGGCCACGATCTTCGCTCCGTCCTGGGACTCGATGGTCCCGAGCTCGAGGACGAACGCCACTTCTTCTACATCCGAAGCGCCAACATCGAAGCGGTTCGGATCGGGCCGTGGAAGCTCCACGTCGTCAAGGACGGCCAGGACGTCTCCCAGCTGTACCACCTGGCAAACGACATCGCCGAAACGACCGATGTCGCGGCCGAACACCCCGATGTCGTGGCCCGCCTGACCGCCGTGATCGAGACCGGGCGCCTGGCGCTCGGCGACGAACGCCTGGGCATCGAGGGCTCCGAGGTTCGCCCGCTGGGCAAGGTCGACGATCCGGTACCGCTCACCGACTTCGACCCCGACCACCCCTACTTCATGGCCGAATACGACCTCGCCGACCGGGGTTGATCCCGATGGCCGAAGAGGCGTCTGAAGGGCCGCCGGCCGATCCGGAACGGCAGCTACCGGCCGGCCTCGTCACCGGTCGGATCACACCGACCTTCACCGCCCAGTCGGTTCCGGCCGCCTTGCGGCGCGCCCACCACACCACCGTGTGGGCCGAGCTGGTCGTCCAGGCCGGATCGGTCGACTTCGTCGAGGAGGACACCGGCTGGCACACGACGGTCACGGCCGGCCACCGCCAGGTCATCGTGCCGAACCGCAGGCACCACATCGAGCCGAGCGAGGACGCAACGTTCGCCGTCCAGTTCTACGACACCCCCGACCAGACCCCCTGAAGGTTCAGGGGCTGATTTCTTGCTCCAGGAGCTGCAACTCGGCGATCAGCGATTCGGCCAGGGCATCCAGGTCGGCGCACACCTCCGGATCGCCCGACAGCGAGATGGTCACGCCTCCGACGTAGGAGAGTATGGCAACTCCCAATCCGAGGTGCGGGGCCAGGGGCACGATCGGGATGATCTCGTTGATGGTCGCGCCAAGGAAGTACAACCGGGACTCCGGCCCGCGCATGTTCGTCACAACCAGGTTGGCCATGCGCTGTTCGGCCACCATCCGGGCGCCGAGCGAGATCCACGGCGACGGCACATGATCGAGGCTGTGCAGGACCACGCCGAGACCCTCACCCTCGTGGGCGGCCTTGACCCGGCGAGTTCGCCGGCACACGGTGGCCAGTCGGCGTCGCCGGTCCGGTTCGCTCACGGGCAACTCGACGAGCATGCCGCCGACCTGGTTGCCCGGTTCCTCGGCCACGCCCTTGGTGCGCAGCGAAACCGGCACCATGGCGTGCACATCGAAGAGTTCCTCGTGGTGCGCGCTCATCCAGGTTCGAAGGCCGCCGGCCAGCACCGCCAGGATGACGTCGTTCACGCTGGCGTTGGCCTCGGCACCGACCGAGCGAATCTGATCGAGCTTGAGCACGGCGGTGCGAAGTTCGCGTCGCCGGCCCACCGTACGGTTGAACGATGCCCGCCGGGTGAGCGTTGACGGGTTGGCCAGCTCGCGAGCGGCGCCGGCCACCGCCGAGATCTGCGCGGCGATCTGCTTGGGCGCCAGGACCGCGCTGGTGGCCAGCGCGCGAGCGGTGGTGAACGGGTCGGCGATCTGCTCGACCACGGCATCGGTCATCCGTTGGACGGCGCTGGGCGACGCCGCCGGCGTCGTCGGTGCCGGGGTGTCGGCCGCCGTGTCGGGTTCGATATCGAACAAGGCGACGGCCAGCTCCACGCCGGAGACACCGTCGACCAGGCAATGGTGCACTTTCTCGATGAAGCCCACGCCGCCGTTCTCGAGCCCGTCCACCAACCAGATCTCCCACAAGGGATGGGTGCGTTCGAGCGGTTCCGCGAGCGTCCTCGCCGCGAAATCAAGCAGCTCGGCCCGGTCGGATCCGTTCGACAGTGCGGCGAACCGCACATGCCGTTCGATGTCGAACGCGGGATCGTCGATCCACACCGGCCGGCCCAAGCCGAGCGGAACTTCGGCCAGCTTCTGAAGAAAGCCGGGCAGCTGCTGGAGGCGGGCCTCGATGTGTTGCTGGATATCGGCCCGCCGAAGCCGGCCATCGGGCAACCGCAGGACATCACCATCGAGGATCGCCAGACCGCCGACGTGCATTGGCGTGTCGGGCGACTCCAGTCGGAGGAAGCCGGTGTCGAGGGCCGACAGCCGAGCCGGCCGTTCGCTCGCCGGTTCGGCCGGTTCCACCGATGCGAGCTCGCGGGGCGCCCGGCGGAGGGCCGCCTTGGTGACCTCTTGGAGTTCAGCGCTGATCATCTCGTTGAGCGCGGCCGGCTCGGACACGGCGGCGGCGTCGGCCAACAGTCCAATACAGGCGCGGGGCCCGTGGGACACCAGCGACGTGTTCACGGCCGCCCCGGCCGTCGGAGCGAAGGCCCAGAGCCCGTCGACCTCGGCACCGGCCAGATATTGGCGTTCGGTCGGGCCGGGCACATTGGTCAACACGACGTCCACACCCTGCATCATCGAGCCGACGAGTCCGCTCGACAATCGGCTCGGCAGCGCTTGCATGGCGCCGGCCAGCGGCCGGCTCAGCGACAAGGACGGCTCGCGGCGAGAGGCCAACACCAAGTCCCGCATCGCGGCCATCCGCTCACCCGGGTCGGTGATGTCGGCGGGCACGACGAATCGAGCCGGCGCCCAACGGTTTCCGCCCGCCGGATCGTCGGGCCGTCGCAAGCTGACCGGCATCACCACCCGCAGTTCCCGAAGATCTCGGCCGGCCGCTCGGTGGTACTCGGCCACACCGCCGACGACTCCGGCGAAGAACGCGTGGTTCACCGTGCACTCCTGCCTTTTGGCCGCGGCGTGAAGCTGCTCGAGGTCGAGTTCGTGCATGGCGATGGTGCGGGCTTCGCTGCGGCCGGCGAACAGCTCGGACTCCGGCCCGCTGTTGGGTAGGAGCAGGCGGCCCAGCGATGATGCGGCCCGCACCGTGCCGGTCACCGCCCTGGCCGGGTGCAGCGCCGCCGAGGCCAGGAGGCCTGAGACCTGAAACGGCGCCTTGGCCGCCTGGCGAGCCACGCCGACGATGTCCTCGAGGGCGAGACGGAGCCAGTCGCCTTCTCCCAGATCAGGGGTGGTGTCGAGCGGGATGACATTGGAAGCATCGAAGATTGCGTCGAGCAGCTCGATGCCGCCGACGCCATCGGTGAGCGCATGGTGGACCTTGAGCACCACCGCCGACGGCCCGCGACCCGCGTCGACATAGGCGCATTCCCAGAGCGGCTTCGACCTGTCGAACTCGGTGCTGGCAAAATGCTCGGCGATCGCCACCACAGCGCGATCGAGGTCAGCCGGCGCGGCGACCAGTCGCACATGGTCCGCCAAGGCGAAATTCGGCGCGGCAGCCCAGACCGGTGCGCCGACGCCGCCGGGCCGATCCACGATTCGCTGTCGCAGCCGCGGCACGGTGCGGGTGGCGCGGTCGAGTGTTCCAACCAGCTCGCGGACATCGGCCGTCTGGCGGAGGCGCAGGACGGCGACGATCGTCGTCCGGAGCGTGGGGTCACGCTCGATCTCCCACAGCGTGGCATCGGTCGGGTTCAGGCGCTCGGCCGTTGTCGGTGGCACGATCGCAGCTTCCGATGCCGGCCCGTCTGCGACTAGAGACCAAAGTCCCCCGATGGTGACCTTTGGCACTGCCGGCCAGCCCCGGCCCACGGCGACAATCCCGGTATGGCCGAGCCAGCCAGAGGAAAGCCAGGCAGAGGAAAGCCGGGAAGAAAGAAGGAGCGGCTCCAACCGCCCGACTACCGGATCATCGACCTGCCGGAGCGCCATGAGGCCACCTATTTCTCGTGCCTCGAGGACTGGTCCGAGGAGATGTTGGAGGCCGGCGATCACAAGCAGCGTTGGTACGAACGATGGCGCGACGAGGGCTTGCGGGTGAAGCTGGCGGTGACCGATGACGACCAGGCCATCGGCATGATCCAGTACGTCCCGATCGAGCAGTCGCCGGCCGTCGGCGTCGGCCTGTACATGGTGCTGTGCATCTGGGTGCACGGCCACAAGGAAGGGGTCGGCAAACAGCAAGGTCACGGGGCCGGTACTGCGCTCATCGAGGCGGCCGAAGCCGACGCCAAGGCCCTCGGCGCGACCGGCTTGGCCGCGTGGGGCCTGCGATTGCCGGTCTGGATGAAGGCGTCGTGGTTCAAGAAGCACGGCTACCGGCGCTGCGATTCCCACCAGGCCCGGGATCTGCTGTGGAAACCCTTCGTCGACGATGCCGAGCCGCCGGCCTGGCCCGAACAGGGACCGATTCCCGTGATCGACACCGACCGCGTCGACATCGTCGCGTTCAAGTCCGGATGGTGCCCGGCATCGAACCTCGTCTACGAGCGGGCCCGGCGGGCCGCCGACACGTTCGGCGATGCCGTCTCGTTCACCACGATCGACATCAACGAACGCCCGGTCTTTCTGGAGTGTGGCCGCGCCGACCAGGTGCTCGTCGACGGCAAACCGCTGCAGCGGGGCGCACCGCCGTCGGCCGCGACCATCGAACGCAAGATCGGCAAACGGGTCGACAAACACCAGAAGAAATGACACCGGAGAACTGACACCGAGGCCGCGCCTACGTTGGCGACATACCGTCACCAAGTCGGTGTCGCTCGCCCAGCACAGCACCCGGACCCACTACCCCGGGCACCATCGAGTGGATGCGGTCGTCAACGGCGTCTGCACGTCCATCGGCGGCTTCGAAGTCCGGTCGTAGCCCCGGAAATGGACCTTCTCCCCTACGCCCCGGCCGGCACCAGCGCCACGCTCGAAGCGAACCACCGCCGACCGAAGGACTCACCATGTACACGAGCTACCCCGAGCGCCACCGCGAGTTGTCCCGGGGCCTTCGCGAGCTGGGCGACGCCGCGCCGGGCCCGATGGCCGGGTTCGGCAAGCTGCATCGGGCCGCGGTCACCGAGGGAGTGCTGTCCAGCAAGGTCAAGGAGCTCATGGCTGTTGCCATTGCGGTGAGTTCCCGGTGCGACGGCTGCATCGCGTTCCACGTCCGCGATGCGGTGAAGGCCGGAGCCACCCGCGATGAGCTGGCCGAAACGGTCGGCGTCGCCGTGCTGATGGGTGGCGGACCAGCTGCGATCTACGGGGTCGAGGCCATGACCGCCCTCGATCAGTTCGAGGCCGAGCTGGGCTCCGACGCGACCTGACCCCGGGCCCGCACCCGCCCGGCCCGAAACCCCCGCAGTCGGGAACCGGCGGCCTAACCCCGCACCGGAATGACGACCACCGGCGTCTCGCTCGACTGCACCAAGCCGTGGGCGGTCGAACCGAGCGGCAGCACCGAGGCCTGACCCCGGCCATGACTGGCCACGGCGATCAGGCCGGCCCGGTGGGCCGCCGCCAGCCGGGGCAGCACCAACACTGGCGGGCCATCCTCGACGACCGTTTCGAAGTCGACCCCGGCTTTTCGCAACGGCTCGGCCCAGTCGGTGTCGATCAGGGTCTCGGCCAGTTCCCGCATCGACGGCGCCGGACCGGTCGCCCCGTCGGGATCGATGTTCTCGAGCAGCCCGACCGCGTGGGCCAACAGGACCCGGCACCCCAGCTGGCGGGCGAAGCCGGCGACGAAGGCGACGGCCGCCTGGGCATCGGATGATCCATCGGTGCCGACCACGATCACGTCGATGGCGTTGGTCGGTTCGGTTTCCGGCTCGGTCATTGGGGTTCTGCTTTCGGCTGGACGTCGTCTGAATGTTCCGATGGTGGATTGGCCGTGGGCCGGGATCGGTCGATCGCGGCTCGGGAACCACGCATTCGCCGTCGAAGATAGGGCGGTGTCGTATCGGCCGGGCGAATCACGGCTCCACCGTCGCCGATTTCCACGCCGGACGGTGTGATCGCGGCGCGCTCGATCTCGATCTCCGCGACGCGATCCTGCTGGTCGATCAGGTGGCTGAGCCGCACCAGGAGGTCGGCGAAGACCTGCCCGTCTCGTGTCGCGCGGCGGTCGCCGTCGATTCGGGCGCCGAGCCCGGTCTGCGCGAGCAGGTCCTGCGCATCTTCGCCGGTGAGGGGGGCCAGCGCGTAGACCGGTCCGGACTCGCGGTCAGCGCCGTCTCCGCCCAACATGACGGCCGGGCCGAAGATTTCGTCGTGGACCGCGCCGGCGACCGGGATGCCGTCGGGGTGCCCGTCGGTCGATTCGATGGAAGCCGCCGCCAGGCCATAGCAGTCCAACAACTCGGCGAACTCATCGGGGTCCAGCCGCCGACCCTGGGGCGCTGCGGCCAAAACCCGATCGAGCAACGCCTTGGCGCGGGCCGAGTCGATGCCATCGGGCACGACGGGCGCACCGTTGCTTGCGCCGGGGCCATCGGGGCGGGCCGGGCGTGGCTCCTGCTCCAACCTCTGCACTTCGTCGAACAACTGTTTCAGCGTGTCGACCTTGACGATGCCGGCGGCGCGGAACAGCGCGTCGGCCAGCTCCCCGCCGGCTGACATGGCGTCGGCGTCCGGGTACATGACCACCAGCGGCTTCTTGGTGCAGAAGCGCCGGGCCAAGCGAGCGAACTTGCGGGGGTTGCCGAACGATTCCAGATACAGCACGCCGACCTCGGTCCCGGGATCTGCTTCCCAGTACTGCAGAAGGTCGTTGCCCGAGACGTCGAGTTTGTCGCCGAGCGACACGAAGGACCGAACGCCGATCTCGAGTTCGGCGGCGAGATCGAGCACGTCGGCGCCGGCCGCACCCGACTGACAGGCAAAGCTCACCGAGCCACGCGTCGGCGCGCCGGGTACGGGTGAGAGGTGGAGGCGGACTGCTGGGTCGGTATTGAAAATGCCGGTGCAACTCGGCCCCACCACCCGCATGCCGTGATCGCGAGCGGTTCGAAAGACGACCTCGGCGGCGTGCCTGCCTTCGCCATCGGGCTCGGTCAGCTCGGTGAGAATGGCCACCACCCCGACGCCGGCGTCGCCGCATTCGCGTACGGCCTCCACCAGATCAGCGCTCGGGACGCAGAGCACCGCGAGGTCGACGGGTTCCGGAAGGTCACGCACCGAGGAATGGGCCGGCTCTCCCCCGGCTGCTGCGACCTCGTGTACGCCCCCATCGCGACCGATCGCGTAGACGACGCCGGCGAAGCCGGCCGCCCCGAGATGCTCCAGCACCGCGTCGCCCATCGACCGGCCGGTCCCCGAAGCACCCACGACAGCGACCGTCTTGGGGGCGAGTACCCGGTCGATGGATCGGATCGTCGCCAGCGCGTCCCGCTCGTCGATCGATGGATTCGCGGCATGATCCAGTCGCATCGAGGCAAAAGTCGAGTCGCGATCGCTCGTCAGCTCGACCGCATAACCGGCCCGCTCGAAGACCTCGATCATCTGCCGGTTGAACGGCAGCGTCTCGGCGTCGAGCCACGTGATGCCGATGGCGGCGGCGCTCGCCGCAAACTGCTCGAACAGCAGTGTGCCGAGACCGCGGCCCTGATGTTCGTCGAGTACCGCGAAGGCGACTTCGGCTCGATCCGGGCTCTTCTGTGAGCACGTCGCGGCGGCCACGAGTTCGCCATCGGTCTCCGCCCCCAACACGACGTGGGTGTGCTGGTCGGGCTGGAGCAGCCGTTCGAGCAACCCATCGGGTGGCATCTGGTGCGAGAAGAAGCGGCGGTAACGAGCCTCGGGCGACAGCCGCCGATGCAGGTCCAGGAAGGCCTCCCGATCGGACCATGTCAAGGGGCGCAGGTGCACCGGCAGGCCATCGGCCGCCAACACGTCACACTTGGTCAGCTGCAACCGCTTCGAGTCTGGCATCAACCCCGCCTCCTCGCGATGAGCCACACTACGTATGTATCAGGTCGTGACGGTCGCCGATCACCATCGGCGGAGCACACCACCGATCAGCTCCACGAGCGCCGGCCCGGCCCCCGCCGCGACGGCCAACACCTCTTCGTGCGCCAGCGGCGCATCGGTGACGCCGGCCGCCATGTTGGTGACCAGCGACAGACCGAGCACCTCGAGGCCGAGATGCCGGGCGGCGATTGCCTCCAGCACGGTCGACATGCCGACGACATCGGCTCCGAGGCCGGCGAGCATGCGAACCTCGGCCGGCGTCTCGTAGGCGCCGCCGAACATGCCGGCGTAGACCCCTTCGGTCAGGCCGGGGTCGAGCTCCCGAGCGAGCGCCCGAAGCCGTGGCCCGTAGGCGTCGGTCATGTCGCAGAATCGTCCTGGTCGTCCGGCCGGCGGCTCGGGCCCCGACATCGGAGATCGGCCGGTCAGGTTGAGTTGGTCGGCGATGAGCACCGGCGCACCGACCGAAAGCGCCGGGTTGATGCCCCCGGCGGCGTTGGTGAGGATCACCCCGCGGCACCCGGCGGCCGCCGCCGTGCGCACGCCGTGGACCACCTCGGCCGGTGTGTACTCCTCGTAGAGATGCACCCGGCCACCGAGGACCAAGACCATCGTTTCGCCGGCCTGTACCGATCGGGCCAGGTTCCGGTGGCCGGCGACCCGCGGCGTCGGGAAGCCGGGCAGTTCCGAAAGGTCGAGGTCAGCGACCACCGACCCCAGGCCTTCGGCGGCAGCGGCCCAGCCCGATCCCAGCACGACGGCCACGTCGTACTGGTCGATACCCGTGGCCGTCCGCAGCGCAGCGGCCGCCTCCACCGCATGGGCGAAGGGCTCGACCGGATCTTGTCCAGGGTGTGCGACCATGCCCCCAGCGTCGTGATGCAGCAGGCGCCGGACCAGGGCCCTACGTCCTGTTCGGGACTTCGTACCCTTCCACCTCGGCGTCCCGACCGTGAGACTCTGGCCATGCAGAGTCTCACGGTTGGCCGAATCCGCGGCATCGAGATCCGCGTCAACTGGAGCGTGCTGGTCATCGCCGCGCTCGTGACCGCCTCGTTGGCCGAAACGGTCTTGCCCAGCGCCGTCGAGGAAGCCTCGACGACCGAGTACTGGGTGGCGGCCTCACTGACCAGCATCGCCTTCTTCGTGTCCCTCCTGGCCCATGAGTTGGGCCATGCCCTGGTCGCGGCGCGCCACGGCGTCGGTGTCTCGAGGATCGACTTGTGGCTCTTCGGCGGGGTGGCCCACCTCACCAGCAGGCCGAAGACACCGGGGGTCGCCGCTCGCATCGCGGTGGCCGGCCCGCTGGTCAGTATTGCCCTCGGCTTGATCCTGCTGATCGTCCAGATCCGGATGATTCGGATCGGCGCCGCGGCCATCGCCTGGTTGGGGCTCATCAATCTGGTGCTCGCCGGCTTCAACCTCCTGCCCGCCCTACCCCTCGACGGCGGTCGGATCTTCCAGGCGTGGCGGTGGCACAAGACGGGCAGTGAGCGTCAGGGAACCAGCGAAGCCGTGCGGCTCAGCCTCGTGATCAGCGGCACGATGATCGGGCTCGGGGTGATCCAGGTGTTGATGATCAACCTGACCTCCGGCCTCTGGACGGTCTTGATCGCCTGGTTCATCCGAGAAGCGGCCCGGGTCGAACTCGATCAGACCATGCTCGAGGGGCCGCTCAAGTCGACGACCGTCGCCGAGTTGATGAGCCCGGAACCCGCCGTCGTCGATGCCGACGAGACCCTGGACGAACTGGTGACCGGTACCGCGCTCCGCCACCGCCATGCCGCGTTCCCGGTCGTGGATGCCGACGGCCATTCGACCGGCTTGGTGACGATGACCAGCGTCCAACGCCAACCCCGCGACACCTGGTCGACCCTGACCGTCGGCGACCTGGCCACCCCGCTGACCAATGTCGCCACACCGGCACCCGGCGACTCGGTTGCCGACCTCCTCGAATCGATGGCCGAGCACGGAGGGCACCGAGCCATCGTGCTCGAGGACGGCAACGTCGTCGGCATCATCTCGCCGAGCGACGTCACCCGCCTGATCGCGGCCCTCAAACTGGCCGAGTCCCGCGTCGAGTTGGCCGACACCAGCCAGTAGAGCAACCCAGTAGAGCAATAAGGCCCAGGGACCAAGGACCCTGCCCGAGCCGGCGGCCAACCCCCAAGATTGCCCTATGTCTGATTCGAACCTTCGCACTTCGCGCCCGGTCCGCACCTTTGCGGAGATCGGCATCGCCGACGTTCCCCTGGTCGGAGGCAAGAACGCCTCGCTGGGCGAGCTCTACCAAGAGCTGACCAAGACGGGGGTGAACGTGCCCAACGGCTTCGCAATCACGGCGCCGGCCTTTCGGGCCACCATCGAGGCGGCCGGGATAACCGACCAGCTCCATGCCATACTCGACGAGGTCGACGGCACCGACGTCGCCCTGCTGCAGGAGCGGGCCGCCAAGGCCCGAGCCCTGGTGTACGAAGCCGAGTTGCCCGAGGACATCGCCGCCGAGATAATCGCCGCCTACGCCGACCTGCAGGAGGAATACGGCGAGGACCTGACCTTGGCTGTCCGATCGTCAGCCACCGCCGAAGACCTTCCCGAAGCAAGCTTTGCCGGTGCGCACGAGACCTTCCTCAACGTCGCCGGCGACGCCGATCTGCTCGACGCGGTGCGCCGTTGCTTTGCGAGCCTCTTCACCGATCGCGGTATCCACTACCGGATCGAGCACGGGTTCGGCCAATTCGACGTGGCCCAGTCGGTGACCGTCCAGAAGATGGTGCGGGCCGACCTCGCGTGCAGCGGCGTGCTGTTCACCCTGGACACCGAATCGGGATTCGAAGACGTGGTGTTCATCACCGGCGCCTATGGCCTGGGTGAGAACGTCGTCCAGGGTGCGGTCGACCCCGACGAGTTCCACGTCTTCAAACCGACGTTGCGCGACGGCTTCGAGACGGTGCTGCGACGACGGCTGGGCGGCAAGAGCCTCCAGATGGTGTACGCCGGAGACGACGACGGGGCCACGACGGTGAACATCGACGTCGACGACGAGCGGCGGGCCCAGTTCTGCCTGACCGATGCCGAGGTCATCGAGCTGGCCAAGGCCGGCGATGCGGTCGAAGCCCACTATTCGGCGCAGGCCGGCACCCATCGACCAATGGACATCGAATGGGCCAAGGATGGCATCGACGGGCGGCTGTACCTGGTGCAGGCTCGGCCCGAAACCGTGGCCTCCCAGACCAGTCACACCACCCTCGACATCCACCATCTCGACGGCACCGCCGAGACCCTCGTCGAAGGTCGGGCCGTCGGTGCCCGTATCGCCTCGGGCTCGGTGCGGGTGGTCAAGTCGGTCGCGGAGCTCCCGAGCGTCCAGCCCGGCGATGTCTTGGTCGCCGACATCACCGATCCCGACTGGGAGCCGGTTCTGAAGACCGCTTCGGCGGTTGTCACCAACCGAGGCGGCCGCACGTGCCATGCGGCCATCGTCGCTCGCGAACTCGGCATACCGGCTGTCGTCGGTACCGGTGACGCCACCGATGTGCTGACCAACGGCACCGAGGTCACCGTGTCCTGTGCCGACGGCGATGTCGGCCACGTCTTGGCCGGCCTGGTCCCCCACCATGTCGAGCACATCGAGATCGGCCACCTCGAACGGCCCCGCACCAAAATCCAGGTCAACCTCGGCAACCCGGATCTGGCCTTCGCCACTGCGGCCATCCCCAACGATGGCGTCGGCCTGGCCCGCATGGAGTTCATCATCAACGAGTACATCAAGGCCCACCCCATGGCCTTGCTCCACCCCGAGCAAGTCGAGAGCGCCGAAGATCGAGCGGCTCTCGGGGCTCTCACCGCGGGCTATCAGACCCCGGCCGAGTTCTTCATCGAGCGACTGTCCGAGGGAGTCGCGACCATCGCGGCCGCCTTCTACCCCAAGCAGGTCGTGGTGCGGTTGTCCGACTTCAAGAGCAACGAGTATGCCTCGCTCCTCGGCGGTCGCGGCTTTGAACCAATCGAGTCGAACCCGATGCTCGGCTTCCGGGGCGCCGCCCGCTACTCCCACCCCGCCTACCGCGAGGGGTTTGCGCTCGAATGCGCGGCGATCAAGCGGGTGCGCGACGACATGGGCCTGGTGAACGTGGTGCCCATGGTGCCGTTCTGTCGGCGGGTCGCCGAGGCTCGCACCGTCATCGACGAAATGGCCGCCAACGGGTTGGTGCGAGGCGAAAATGGCCTTGAAATCTACGTGATGTGCGAGATTCCCAACAACGTGATCTCGCTCGACGCGTTCGCCGAGTACTTCGATGGCTTCTCGATCGGATCCAACGATCTCACCCAGCTCGCGCTGGGGGTCGACCGCGACTCCGAGATCGTGGCCTTCGACTACGACGAAGGCGAGCCGGGAGTGCTCGAGCTCTTCCGGCTGGCGATCACCGGCTGCCAGCGCACCAACCGACATTCCGGATTCTGTGGTCAGGCACCGTCGGACCGACCCGAAATGGCTGCGTTCCTGGTCGAGCACGGCATCGACGCCATCAGCCTCAACCCCGACGTGGTGATCGCGACCACGATCAGCATCCTGGAACTCGAAGCGGCGGCCGACCAGTCGTAACCCGCTTGCCGTTGTGGGGCGAAAGCTGGATAGAGGGTCTACGCCCGACCCGGCGCGACCTCGAAACTGAGGTCGAGCGCGACCAGTTCCTCGCCGTCCCAGGTGTGACCGCTCATGGTCACGTCGATGCGTGAGCCACCGTCGTCCTCGATCTCGAGCTTGGCGTACTGACCGCCCCCCGGGAACGTGCCGTGCGAGTACGGCCCGCCCTTCTTCGAGCCCGGCCGGTCGAGCGCGGCGGCATGGAGCACCGGAAAACCGCCCGTGCCGTCGGTGGCGTACCCGCTGTTGGTGCCATCGTCGATGGCGACCATGTGGGCATCGCCGCTGACCATGACCAGGTTGTCGACCTCGGCGGCCGCCAACGCATCGGCGATGCGGGTGCGTTCGGCCGGGAACTGTGACCACGTATCGGCCCCGGAACCGGCGTTGCCGATCCACGGCGTCGGGTTGGCCCACACGATCAGTGCATGATCCCGGGATGATGTCACCAGCTCGTCGATCAACCAGTCGAGTTGTGTCTCGCCCAACATGGTCGTTTCGGTCCGCTGCGATCGGGTGTCGGAGAACACGAACCGAACCCGGCCGACGGTGAAGGCTTGTGCGATCGGCGCGTTGACGTCGGGGTCGACGCCGTAGTTCGGCACGGACCGCCGGTAGGCCTCCCCGACCGCCTCGACCGAGGGCGACGTGGAATCCGAATCGTTGGGGCCGAAGTCATGGTCGTCCCAGACGTATGCGGTCGGCACCGAACGGAACAGTGCTGATTGACCGGGCTGGCCGAGCGAACGGCCGTACTCCCGGATGTGACGGGCCGGGTCCGTCGACTCCAGATCGGCGTAGTGGAGATCGCCCAGGGCCAGGAACAAGTCGGGGTTCTCTCCGACCATGGCGTCGAAGACCGATCCGTTCGACTCCCGGCGGGCACAGGCCCCGAGTACGACGGTCACGTCCTGGGCGCCGGCGGCGAAGGTCCGAAACTGCGCACTGGCCTCACGACGCTCCTCCGTTGTGGCCGGATCGTTCGCGGAATCAACCCGATACGAGTAGTCGGTACCGGCCTGAAGATCGTCGAGCTCGAAACTGGCCAAGCCATACGGATCGACACCGACCGTCAGCTCGAAGGCAGCATCGATCGCGGTGGTCGGCCAATAGCGCAGGGTGGCGGAGGATCCCTCGGGCAGCCCGCCGGCGGTGATGGCGGCGCCATTGGAGGTCACCCCGCCAAGCCACAACCACCCGGCATCGGATCGCAGGGCGGGCATCGCTGAATCCGGATGGGTCGGCCCGAAGAAGTGTTCGTGGACTTCCACCGAGCCGAAGCCGGTCGCGACGAGCCCCGACGCGGTGAGGATCGCCAACGCCGCGATGCTGCCGGTGGTGGCGTGGCCTTGCCAGCCCAGCCAGGTGACGATGGCCGGCACGACCAGCACGCTGGTGAGCAACAACGCCGCGGTCGGCGTGTACTCGATGGCGGAAAGAAGCCCGAGCCCGAACGCCGCGACCGCCATCATGAACAGGGCCATGGCTCGCCACCGGAGCGCCACCGCCGCGGCGACCAACATCATCGCCCCGAGGCCCAACTGCAGGGGCCCGGCAATCGCAGCGCCGAGGCCAGTGTCCTCGGGGTCGTTGGGAATACCAATCGTCAACGTCGCCCACGCCAGCGCTGCGGCAGCCATGACGGCCAAGATCGGGCCGGCTGCCGACAGCCACTCCTTGGCGCTGTGGGGTAGGTGGATCACGCCATGGGTCCAGCGATGGTGCTCGTGATGGTGGTCGGCCGCCCAGGGACAGGAATGGCAGTGTTGGTGCCAGCGCCGATGGGCCATGGCCCAGTGCGCGGTCAGCACGATCACCAGACCGAAACTCACTCCGGCCAGACCATCGAGGGGCCAGTGGTCACCTCGGTGGAGGCGGTGCAGCGCGGTTGCGATCACGCCGGCGGCGAGCGCAACCTGAGCCACCAACGCCACCCGGCGATCCTCGAAGAACACCCGAAGGGCCAAGGGCACGAGGCCGGCGATGAAGACCGCCTGCACCATGTGCCCACTGGGGAAGGATTCGGGATCACCCAGGCCAGTGGGGCGAGGACGAAGAACCAAGTCCTGGATCACCTCGACCGACACCCAGCCGAGCACGAAGGCGGCCGGATACAGCACGGCCATCACCCGGCACTTGTAGCCGGCGAAGGCGATACCGATCACGAAGAGGATCGACAGCCAGGTTGCGCCGTAGGGGTCGACGAAGCGCAACTGATCGAGCCAGTCGATCTCCGCGAGCCACATCGAGATCGGTTCGTCGAACCCGAGGGCGATCGACTCCGCGGTACCGGCCATCAGCGAGAGGATGAGTGATACGACCATTGCGCCCAGCACTGCGGCGCTGAGAATCCAGCTCGGCCCGACGTCGGTTCGGCCCGGGGTGACGGTGAGCGGCGCGGTCCGGATCGATCCGTAGGCCCACGGTGGCGGCGCCGGCCACGAGCGGAAGACCACGATCGACACCGTGCCGATGAAGCCGAGCAGCGCGGCGAGCGCCAGCGACAACGCCAGCAGCCACCCGATGTCCCGGACGTAACCTTCGTCCCGCAAGAAGTTGGCCGTCGAGCCGATCGCGACGTACGCCGCACCGCCGACGAAGGCCAGCGCACTCAGCAAGTAGGCGGGGCGGGCCAACAAGCCGATGTCGCGAGCATCGGGCTTCTCGATGCCCAGCAGGTCGTTGAGCACAGTGTTTGCCTCGATCGCGGTCCGGCGCTCCCGGGCCCGGCTGCCGCTCCACTGGAAGACGTCGCGGATCAGCGTGACGACCGAGAACACCAACCCGACGCTCATGATCGCGGGCACGAACACGTTGAAGCCCCCGCCGCCGGCGCCCTCCAGCGGGTCGACTCCGACCCGTACCGGGGGCCACGGACTGCCCGGGTCGGCCACCGGGGTGAGCTGCGGTCGCGGGGCGGGATCGACCGTCACGATTGCTCCGGCCTCGACTCGATCACGACGACGCCCTGGTCGCCGTCGACCGAAACGGTGCAGCCGTCGAGCACACCGGTGGCACCCTCCACATTCAAGACCGCCGGTAGCCCCAGTTCGCGCGCCAAGATCGCGGCGTGGGACAAGGGGCCGCCTCGCTCGACCACCACGGCCCCGGCCTTGACGAACAGCGGCGACCACGACGCATCGGTCGTCTCGGCCACCAGGACCTCGCCCGGTTGCAGCTCACCGCGGGCGGTGCGCACCACGCGGGCCGGAGCGCTCCGCCGTCCGGGGCTGGCCGCCCATCCCTCGAGCACATCACCCTCGGGCAAGGGCGCCGGTTCACGGTCGGGCACGCCCCGGAAGCGCACCGGCAGCTCCCCCTCCACTTCGTACCGGCTGAGCCAATTCCGTCGACGACCGATTGTGTCGGTGTGCACCGTGCTCTGGCCCTGCAGTGCGTCAGCAATCTCGCGGGTGGTCAAAAGGTCGACATCGGCGGATTCATTCAGCACACCGCGCGCCGCCAGCCGTGAGCCCAGCTCGAGGTGGACCCGCCGCACTTCCCCACCCAGTTCGAGCACCGCCGCCTTCGCCGCTTCCCGGCGGCGAAGCTGCTCGATGACGTCGTGCACCGTGCGGCGGATCACATGGATTCGGACGTCGATGAACTGTCCGGTGAGAATTCGCCTTCGCCGCCAGCCGGGCAAGCTCTGGAGGCGGGCCTCGAGTTCGTTCAGGTCAGCGGCCCGCGCCTCGGGGTCGTCGGGGATGTTCTGAAGGCGGCTGCCGAGTTCGGCCCACGTGGGGCCGGCGAAGACCGCAGCCGATGCCCACGGTTGCCGCTCCATCGTCGCCCCACTGTGCGCGGTGACGGCGAGCGCCGCTCGCGGAGCTTCCTCCGGGCCGAGATGCCCTTCGAGCAGGGACAGGAGTTGATCGAAGTTGGCACCGCCGGCCGCGGCGACACCGAGTTCAGCGGCCAAGCCGCGAGCGGCCAGATCGACGAGGCGGCGACCGTAGGCGAGCAGGGCTTCGTCCTCGAAGTCATCGAGCATCGGCCGGCGACGTCGCAGGCCCTGCATGGCGTGGATCAACACCTCGGCGCCGTCGATGACGAGCCGCCGGGTCTGGATGGTACGAATGAGTTGCGCCATGCGAGCGATCCGCCCGGATCGTGCTGCGGTCGCGCCGGATGCGCCGGGGCGGTCGGGGTCGACGTGCCCGAAGTACTGCTCTTCCAGTTGGTCGGCGGCGCCCGGGATGTGCGAAGCGGCATTTCGCAGTTGGTCGAAGTCGAGCGCCACCCGGCCCCGAACCCGGCGCACGAAAGGCCGCACTTCGGCCTGCGCGCCGCGGATGATGCCGAGGGAGTCCAGCACCGAGCGGAAGGCCTCCTCGAGGATGAACTGGTTCACCTCCCAGCGCAGGGGTGGCTGGACGCCGGGCACCATCTCGGCGATCCCCGAGGTGGTGAGTTCGTGCTCGTCGATCGGGGTGTCGAAGCCGTCGTCGGTCTCGAGCACCGTGATCGGCCGGGCCTGCACCACATACACCTCGGAATCGGCGGCCGCCCACTCGATGTCCTGCGGCACCTCGAACGATTCCTCGACCGCCAAGGCCATGTCGAGGGCCGTTCGGGCCGCCGTCGGCATCGCGTCGAGCGCATCGGGGGCCGTCGATTCATCGGGCGAATCGGGGCGGCGAACCACCCAAGCCGACGGGGTGCGCTCACCGGAGACGAGCGATTCACCGAGCCCCTCCACCGCCTCGACTCGGGCGCCGTCGGTTCCGCCCGGATCCACGGTGAAGATCACGCCGGCCGTCTCGGCCGGAATCATGGCCATCACCACCACCGCCATGGCGACCTCGGCGTTGTCGATGCCGAACGCGGTGCGATAGGCGGTCGGAGCCGCATGCCAGAGTGAAGCCCAAACCTGCTGCACCGCACCCAACACCTTGTCGGTATCGCTGCTGTCGATGTCGAGAAGCGATTGGTACTGTCCGGCAAACGACGAGCCGCTCATGTCCTCGACCGTCGCCGAGGATCGAACGGCGACCGGTCCGCCCTCACCGACCCGAGATGCCATCGTTGCGATCTCCCCGCGCACGTCAGCGGGCACGTCGACCGCAGCAAACGTCGCATCGACCTCAGCGTCTTCGACGTGGGCCCCGGCGATGATGCGGGCCACGAGCTCCTCGACCGCGGGGTTCGCGGCGGCAACCCTCCGGTACGCCGCCGGCGACACGACGCCGGTCGCGGGCACGTGGTGCCCTCCCTCGACGAGCCGGGCCAGCGACGCGCCCTTCCCGCCGAGCGATTCCGGAATAGCGGGCTGATCGCCCAGTACGAGCGCGAAAGGTCCCTCCGTCACCGCGCCGGCCGCGACCGAACTCTTCGGGTCAGCCATCGCTTGCCGTCGGGCGGTACAACCCCTGTCGATACCAGGCCAACGAGCGGTCGATGATCTGCTCGACCGGCTCGCCGGAATGCTCGGAGTGGTCCTCGACCCACTGGGCCAGATCGGCACGTATCGTGACCGGCACCCGGGTAGCGATGAAGCGCATCAGCAGCAGGAACTGGGCCAGCGCGGTCATGATGAAGATGACGAGGAGATCCCATTCGCGTCCGATCAAGGCGTCGACGATGCCCACCCCACAGATCAGCAGGCTGATCATCAAAACGACCCGGCTGGAGAGACCGGTCACCGGGCGCCTCCCGGCCGCCGGTCGCGACGCCTATCCACCACTGGCTCGATTTCGGAGCTGGTCGGTGGTCTGGCGAAGGGTCGTGGCCAAGGCATCGACGACCAACCGACCCGTGGTCTTGAGATCGTCACGAATCGCTTCGTCATGTACGACGTGGCTGGTTGTATCCGCAGCGGCATCGATCGCTTCGGCCAGGCGCTCGAACGCCGATTCGACCTCCTCGTCGTGCTCGAACTCCTGCTCGATGTGCAGCTTGAGTTTCAGGCCGAGGGCTTCGAGTTCGTCTCCCACATTGGCCCAGGCGGTCTTGGCATCGGTTCGGCTCATACTGGCTCGCTCTCTGGATAGCTCTGGATTTGCTCACTGGATCGATGGCGCCGACGCCCGGCACCTGCCTCCACATTTGCACCGACTCGGTCGAGGGGCCAAGGGTCTTTTGTCCTGTGCCACCGTACACCTGCATCACGACCAGCCGGTCAGGTCACCCAGTTGCTGACTTCCCACCCGGCCAGGGCGATGGCCAACAGCCCGCCGACCAGCCCGACCCAACGCCAGCGACCGAGCTCCATCTCCGGCGACTTGGTCGCCAGCGCGAACAACGAGAAGTCGACGAGGGTGAAGACGCTCAGAATCACGACGCTGGTCGCCCTGGCCAGCTCGACCAGCGGAAAGAACAGCGCCAGGACCACGATGGCACCGGTGACGGCGAGGGTGGCCCGAACCGGCGTTTGTCGGCTGGGTTGGACAACGGCGAAAAAGGGGGGCAACAGGCGCTCCTTGGCCATCCCGTAGAGCATCCGCGATGCCATCACGATCTGAACCAGGATTCCGTTGATCATGGCTACGACCGCGATGACCGAAACGATCCGGCCGTCATGGCCGCTGACCGCCTCGAACAACGCGGCCACCGGAGCGTCCGACTCGGTGATGGCGGCCCGGTCGACGACGAGCACGGCGATGACGGACAACAACGTGTACACCACCATGGTGATGCTCAATGTCCACAGGATCGCACGAGGGGCAGTGCGCCGAGGTTCAACCGTTTCCTCGGCCATGTTGGCGATGTCCTCGAATCCAACGAACGCGAAGAAGGCGACCACCGCGCCGGCGAAAATCGGCGAAAGACCGGCGCCGTCGACCCCCGGTGTCACCGCATCGACGATGCCGCCGCCATCGTCGAGCAACGGCAGACCGAAGTAGATGACCACCAGCAACGTGCCGACTTCGATCACGGTGATGACCGCCGCGAAGACCACGCTCTCGCGCACACCGGCCATCGCGATCGCGGCCAGCCCGACGATGACGGCGACGATCACGATCGATTCGGGCACGTCGACGAGCGATCGCACATAGCCGGCGAACGCGATGGCGATCACCGCGCTCGAGATCGTGCCGGTCACGACCACGCCGAGTCCGGCGATGCGGCCGGCCACCATGCCGAGGCCGCGGTTGGCGTAGACGGCTTCTCCCCCGGCCCGGGGGAAGGCCCGCACCAACTGCATGTAACAGACGGCGGTCACGCCGGCCACCAAGCCGGCCACCAGAAAGGCCAGCGGGGCGTTGTCGCCGGAGAGACTGACGATCTCGCCCACGAGGGCGAAGATGCCGGCGCCGACGGTCACGCCGACGCCGTAGAAGACCAGCCACGGCAGCGTGAGCGAGCGTTCGAGTCCCCCGTTCTCGCCGGGCGGGCCGGACTCGACGCCCGCTCTCGCCGAGCTGGTCAAACGTTCAGGCATCGCCCGCCGCTTGCTGCCCGACATCGAACTCCAGCGCGTTGCCGGATCCATCCGGAAGCGGCGGCTCGCCCGGGCCGGACTCGGAGCCGCCCTGGTCGAGACGGAAGGGCGGGTAGCGATCGGTCATCAGGGCGGCATAGGCGACCACGCGGTAGACCCAGCGGTTCAGACCGATGATCAAGTCGAACAGGCCGCGAGGATAACGCCGCCGGAACAGGAGGCTGCCGCCGGCGATCAGCGTCAGCACGCCGAGCAGACCACCGCCAAAGGCCCACGCCTGACCATCGTCCCAGAACCCGGCACCCCAGCCACTCACGAAGGCCAGCACCAGATAGTGCGGAATGGCCAGCAGCCACCACTTCAGCAGTACCAGTCCCCGGGAGAGTTGCTCCGGGTAGGCGATGTCGAGCGTGGCGGGATAGCCCGGCTCGGGTTGCAGGCTGAATGGCGGGTAGCGGTCCGTGCCGATGCCGCCGGTGAAGGCGTAGTAGCTCACCCGCCACCCCCACCGCAGCACGCCGACGTTGAAGTCGAAGATGCCCCGCGGATATCGCCCGGTGAACAACACAGCGACGCCGGCCACCAGGGTCAGCAACACAAAGCCGATGAACAGCACGACCAGGATCAGCAGATGCGGGATGACCAGGATCCATTTCACCAGCCACTTCCACGACGACAGGTCCCGGTCGAGGTGGGCCTCGAGCCGCACCGGTTCGTCGCCCCGGGCCACGTACGGCGCACTTGCTTCCGCACCCGGCTCCCCTTCGGGGCGCTCGTCCCGACCCGAGCCGACGATCGCCACGATCGCGAGCGTCGTCACCACGAGGCCGAGCACACCGAGACCGATCAGGGTGAGGGCCGCGGGCAGCAGGCCGCCCGCCTTGAACTCGGCTTGGAACCTGGCGGCGACACCCTCGGTGCCGTCCGCGTTCATGACGGCAACGATCCAGCGCCCGGTGTCGACGTCCCATTCCAGCCGTTGCTCGCCGACTCCCGACGCCGAGGCAACCCAGAAGTCCTGGTCGACCGGCGGCGCGGCGGCCTCGGTTCCGGGCTGACGACGAAGCACCAACCGCCGACCGTCGAGATCGCGGGTCTCATCATGGGCAACACCGGACAGATACGACTCGACATCGGATGCTGGACCAATGCCGACGAAGATGGCTTGATCGGACTGCACGCTGGTGGCCTCGAAGGCCACCGTTGCGTTGATGCGATCGATGATCCACTCGGGGTCCGGCCCCGAGCCCAAGTCGATGTCGTCCGACGTCACCGCGGCGGTCGGCGTGAGAACACCTTCGATGCGCTCCTCGAAGAAGCCGGCGTCGTTGCGGGCCGTGGCGTAGGCGATCGTCAATCCCACCCCCACCAGCGTGACGACCAAGGCGGCCAGCAACAG